>JAQXSU010000148.1 GCA_029219125.1 Bacillota bacterium | reverse complement strand
ACAGAAAATATTATGAGACGGGAGGAAACCATGACAGAGAAAAAAGAAATTCTGAACCGAGACATCGATATTCTCAGCTTGTCCAACGAGCTGACGTATCACAGATACCTGCTGAATCACGGGCAGGTTCGGGAGTTTTTTCAAAAAATGAGCATTCCGGAGTATATCGCGCTCCACGAGATCGATGCGGAACGGGACACATCGGATATCTATTCCGGCAGAACCTATCTGCGGGAACTTTCGGAGAAGATGCAGATCTCCATGCGCAAGACATCGGATATGATTGGAAAACTCCGTGACCGGGGACTGGTGGTATGGTCCCATGACGGCATCGGCAGCGAGGGAACCTATGTGACCATAACCGAAAGCGGACAGAAGCTGCTGGGAGAACAGGAAGAAATTCTGAAGAATTTTTACGGTCGTGTAATTGAAAAGTATGGAAAAGAGAATATGCTGCAGCTGCTTCACAGGATGAAACAGCTGGAAACCGTCATGAGCAGCACGGTGGAAGACATGGAAGGGGTTACGAATGATGGGGAAGACACTGAATGAGTATAGCCGGCAGCAGGAGACCATGTGCCGGAAAAACGACAGCATCTCACCGCGGCTTTTTGAAGAGTATGGGGTAAACCGCGGGCTGCGGGATGAAAAAGGCAACGGTGTGCTGACAGGCCTGACGAAAATTTCGAAAATCACATCTTCAAAGATAGAAAATGGTGAAAAAGTGCCATGTGACGGTCAGCTCTGGTATCGGGGATACCGGGTGGAAGATCTGATCGGGACGCTGGGGGAGAATGAGCTGGGTTTTGAAAAGATTGCCTATCTGCTTTTGATGGGAGAAAAGCCGGATCCCCGGCAGGAAGAGGAATTTCGCAGCTTTGTGGGAAACTGCAGAACGCTGCCCACAAACTTTACCCGGGATGTGATCATGAAGGCACCGACAGAAGATATCATGAATTCCATGACCAAGAGCATTCTGACTCTGGCATCCTACGACGAGAACGCCAAGGATATCAGCGTCAGCAATTCTCTGCGCCAGTGCATTCAGCTGATCGGAGAGTTTCCGCTGCTGGCGGTCTACGGATATAACGCCTATGTTCACTACGAAAAGAACGGAAGCATGTTTATTCACCATCCGGATCCGCAGCTGTCCACTGCAGAGAATCTCCTCATGCTGCTGCGGCCGGATCGCAGTTACACGACGACGGAAGCCAAGGTGCTGGATACGGCACTGATTCTGCATATGGAACATGGCGGAGGAAACAATTCCACCTTTACAACCCGGGTTGTAACGTCCACCGGATCGGATACCTATTCCACCATGGCAGCGGCCATGTCGTCCCTGAAGGGGCCGAAGCACGGCGGCGCCAACATCAAGGTCATGGAGATGATGGACGATATCCGTACCCATGTGAAAGATTACAGCGACAAGGAAGAAGTGGAGGCCTATCTGGTGAAGCTGGCTGAAGGAAAGGCCTTCGACGGTAAGGGACTGATCTACGGCATGGGCCATGCAATCTATTCTCTGTCCGATCCGCGGGAAAGGATCTTCAAACACTATGTGGAGGAGCTTGCTGCCGAAAAAGGCAGGGAAGAGGATCTGCAGCTGTATCAGAATGTGGAGGAACTGGCACCGGAGGTCATCGCACGGCATCGAAGGATCTATAAGGGAGTCAGTCCCAACGTGGACTTTTACAGCGGATTTGTGTACGATATGCTGGGTATCCCGGTGGAACTGTATACGGCCATGTTCGCCGTTGCCCGGATCGTGGGCTGGAGTGCTCACCGGATTGAAGAACTGATTTGCATGGATAAGATCATTCGACCGGCGTATATGAGTGTGATGGAAGAAAAATAGAAAAATGCGTGCAGTCTCAGGAAGCTGGATTTATGCCGCCCGGGCTACACGCATTCTTTTATGATTGATGTAGTTATAAATAAAAAAACGTATCGCAGAGAGCCGGATTTACGCAGTTCTGCAACACGCTGTGACAATATTATATCCCGCCGTTTCGAAAAAAGTCAAGAAAAAATTGTAAATCCTGTGGCGCAGGATTTCCGGCGGTGTTACAATATCCGTAGAACCAGCCGCAAGGCGGCAGAAGTGAAGACAGAAGCGGAGAGGAGTTACGAAATGAATACGAATACGAACATGATGGAATATATTTTAGACAGCGTGAAACGGCTGTTGGCAATCCCCAGCCCGTCGGGATACACCGCAGAGGCGGCGGATTTTGTGAAGAAAGAGCTGGAAGACATGGGCTACCGCCCGGTGATTACGAAGAAAAAAGGCGTGGTCGTGGACCTGGGCGGCGGCAGCGATGCAGGCAGCCAGGCAGGCACCGCAGACAATGGACAGGATGGAGAGGCGATTCTGCTGGCCTCCCATTTCGACACCCTGGGTGCCATGGTGCGGGAAATCAAGGCAGACGGGCGGCTGATGCTGACCAATGTGGGCGGCCTCAATGCCAATAACGTGGAGTGCGAAAACTGCATCGTCCATACCCGGGACGGAAGGAAATACAGCGGCACCATTCAGCTCATCGACGCTTCCATTCATGTCAACGGCAAGTACAGCGAGACCCTGCGGACCTTCGATACGGTGGAGCTGGTGCTGGACGAACTGATAAAGACGGCGGAAGACGTGGAAAAGCTGGGAATCATGAACGGCGATTTCGTGACCTGCGACCCGCGGACCGTGCTGACCGAAAGCGGATTTCTCAAGAGCCGGTTCCTGGATGACAAGCTTTGCAGCGGGATCCTGCTGGGGCTGGCACGTTATTTCTATGAAACCGACACGAAGCCGAAACGCAGAGTTTATCTGGATTTTACTTCTTATGAAGAGGTGGGACACGGCGGCGCGGCAGACATTCCGGAGGATGTGGGAGAGATGATCTCCGTGGATATGGGCTGCGTGGGCAAAGGTCTGAAGTGCGATGAGACCATGGTTTCCATCTGTGCCAAGGACTCGGTGGGACCGTACGACTATGATCTGACCACCCGCCTGATTCAGCTGGCCCAGGCCCACGGCCTGCAGTTTGCGGTGGATGTATACCCGTATTATGCTTCCGATGTGGATGTGACCCTGAAAGCAGGCCACAATCTGCGCCACAGCGTCATCGGGCCGGGGGTTTATGCATCCCACGGATATGAGCGGACCCATGTACAGGGCATCGAAAATACGTACGAGCTGCTGAAAGCGTACCTGACGGAATAGATGAGATACAGGAGAAAAAGATGTTTCAGAAAAATGCACAAGCTTTGCTTGATTTTATCGAAAATAGCCCCTGCAGCTATCAGGTGATTGAGACGATGAAAAAGGATCTGGAGGCGGCCGGATTTCACCGCCTGCAGGAACAGAACCCATGGAGGCTGCAGCCGGGCGGTGCCTATTATGTGACCCGCAATGATTCCTCGCTGATCGCGTTTCGCATGCCGCTAAACCGAAACTTCAAAGGGTTTCAGATCATCGCCAGCCACAGCGATTCGCCGGCGCTGCGGGTGAAGGAAAACCCGGCGTTGGGGTCCGAGGGCTGCTATACCCGTCTCAATACGGAGAAGTACGGCGGCATGATCCTGTCCACCTGGCTGGATCGTCCCCTTTCTGTGGCGGGACGGCTGGTGGTGCGGGAAAGCCGGGACGGGCAGACGGTGCTGCGGACCGTTCCGGTCCATGTGGACCGGGATCTGGTGCTGATCCCGAGTCTGGCCATTCATATGAACCGGGAAGCAAATCAGGGGTATACTTTCAACCCGCAGAGCGATCTGCTGCCCCTTTTTGGTTCCGACGGAGCAAAATCCGCTCTCCCGGCGATTCTGGCGGAGGCGGCGGGGGTTTCGGCGGATGCCGTGGTTTCTTCTGATTTATTCGTATATAACCGGCAGAAGGGAACCATCTGGGGTGCAGACTGCGAGTATCTTTCCAGCCCGCGGCTGGACGATCTGGAATGCGCTTACGGGTCGCTGCGTGGCATTCTGGCGGCAGGCAGGTCTACGAATGAAGAAGAGCTGCCGACGAGCAGATCGGAAAACGTCTGCGTCCACTGCGTGCTGGACAACGAGGAGGTGGGAAGCGGAAGCCGTCAGGGCGCTGCGTCTACCTTCCTGAAGGATACCCTGCGGAGAATCAGCCAGGAGGCCGCTTCGGAAGCTGCAGAAACATGGCGGGAAGAAGACTATCTGCGGCAGGTGGCGGGAAGCTTTCTGATCTCG
>JAQXSU010000147.1 GCA_029219125.1 Bacillota bacterium | reverse complement strand
CACCCGACCCTTTTGGCGATTTTCCCTTCGAAAAGTATGTGTTCACACCGGCTGGTGCCCGACTGGCGCCATGCCGGCGAGACGGCCGCCGGGGGTCGGCTGCCGCATTGTCTGCGGGCAACAAACCGCAGCGAAAGTATTTGTAAAAATACACAATCTGCTGCCGCTTTTCTGGAGGCATCCTATTGACTTTACCGCGAAAAAGGAGTAAAATGCTCGTAGAATTGAATAAGCGACCAAAGACTTTGACGGAGACAGTAGATTTACGTTAAAAAGGCAGGAGCGAATCGGGGATGGTGCGAGCCCGAGGCTGAAGGTAGACGTTTTTCGAATATCACTCCCGAGTTGCAGGGCCGAAAGGCGAGCGGGCCGCCGGCGAAGGAATAGCCGGGCCGGGGATGCAGCTGCAGAATGCAGATGCATGGGTGAATCCCGATGCATGCATCGAGCGCAAATGCCGAGTAAGTTCTGACGGGCCTTCCCCGTAATCGGAAGAACATATGATGGTATGTTGTAGCAGGTGGTGAAGCGGAATAAGAATATAGAGGAAACTATATCTCCGTCCTGATACAGGACGGAGTTTTTGTTTGAAGAAAGGCGGGCCGCAAAGGCGGGCCGGGAGGTGCGGACCGGAGCGAGTCAGGCGAACCAGAGCGACCGGCCCAGCCCCCCCGACCGGCAGAAGCACAGGCTGCATACACAGGAGGAACAGATGGAGAATAACAAAACAGTAGAAATCAGATGGCACGGCCGGGGCGGCCAGGGGGCCAAGACGGCCTGCCTGCTGCTGGCGGATGTGGCATTTAACTCAGGCAAATACGTGCAGGGATTCCCGGAATACGGTCCGGAGCGGATGGGAGCGCCGATCACGGCATACAACCGGATCTCCGACACACCAAACCGGGTCCATTCCAATATCTATGAGCCGGATTTTGTGGTGGTGGTGGATGAGACGCTGCTCCACACGGTGGACGTGACCAAAGGGCTGAAGGAGGACGGTGCCATCATCATCAACAGCACCAGAACTCCGCAGGAAGTCAGAGCCCAGCTGGGCGGCTATAAAGGCCGGGTCTGCGTGGTGGATGCAGGCGGCATCTCTGTGCGGACCCTTGGGAAGGAGTTCCCGAATACGCCGATGCTGGCGGCTACGGTGAAGGTCAGCCAGGTCATCGACCCGGAGAAGTTCCTGGCAGACATGGAAGAGTCGCTGGGACACAAGTTCGCCAGCAAGCCGCAGGTGATCGCAGGCAACATGGAGGCGCTGCGGTTTGCCATGGATGAGATCGCAGTGGACGAGGGTAATGCGGATGAGATCGCCATGGATGAAATCAGGGAGGAGCAGTAGGATGGACGAGAGAAAAGAGACCAGAGCGGCCCATGCGCCGGAAGCCATGATGAGCGGAAACCCGGACCCGTTCCGCCACGCAAAGGATATACACGAAAACAGCACCTGGCAGGAGCTGACCTGCGGTGCGGAAATCTACGAGCCGGCCACCTCGCGGCTGGTGAACACAGGAGAGTGGCGGGTGCTGACCCCGGTGCTGGAGATGGAAAAATGCAAGCACTGCATGCTTTGCGTGCCGTTCTGCCCGGATGTGTGCATTCCGGTGAAGGAAGGCCGCCGGCAGGAAACGGACCTGCACTACTGCAAGGGCTGCGGCATCTGCGCCAAAGTCTGCCCGTTCAAAGCAATCACCATGAAGAGGGAGGAGAAGTAGATGGCAATCAGAGAAAGAATGAGCGGCAACGAGGCCGTGGCATATGCGATGAAGCAGATCAATCCCGACGTGATGGGCGCATTCCCCATCACGCCGTCTACGGAAATTCCGCAGTACTTTTCCAAATATATCGCCGACGGCCAGGTGGACACGGAGTTCGTAGCCGTGGAGTCGGAGCACTCTGCCATGTCGGTCTGCATCGGTGCGGCGGCAGCCGGAGCCCGGGCGGTGACGGCCACCTCTTCGGCGGGTCTGGCTTTCATGTGGGAGCTGCTGTACGTGGCGGCCTCCAGCCGGATTCCCATCACCATGGCGGTGGTCAACCGGGCCCTGACCGGACCGATCAATATCAACAACGACCATTCCGACTCCATGGGCTGCCGGGACACGGGCTGGATCCAGATCTACGCCGAAAACAACCAGGAGGTCTACGATAACTACATCCAGGCCATGCCGATTTCCGAGTACTGCCGCCTGCCGATCATGATCTGCCAGGACGGCTTCATCACCAGCCACGCGGTGGAAAACATCACGCTGCTGGAAGACGAGGCGGTGAAGAACTTTGTGGGCGAGTACGAGCCGGCCCATTATCTGCTGAAAAAAGACGAGCCCCTGGCGGTGGGCCCTTACGGCGTGAGCCCGTATTACATGGAGATCAAAAAAGCCCAGGCCGAAGCCATGAAAAGCGCGGGTGAGCGGATTTTGTCGGTGGCGGAAGAATTCGAAAAAATCAGCGGCCGGAAGTACGGTTTCTTTGAGGAATACCGTATGGAGGATGCGGAGATGGCGGTGGTGGTCATCGGCTCCTCGGCGGGTACCGGCAAAGATGCGGTGGACCAGCTCCGTGCGGCGGGCGTCAAGGCGGGACTTCTCAAAATCCGTGTGTTACGTCCTTTCCCGATGGCGGATGTTGCGGCGGCTCTTTCGGGGGTCAAAGCGGTGGCTGTCATGGACAAGTCGGAGGGGTTTTCGGCTTGCGGCGGGCCTCTGTTTGCGGAGGTCAGGTCTTCGCTGTATGATCTGGCGGACCGCCCAAAATGTGTAAACTACGTGTACGGACTCGGCGGACGGGATGTGACGGTCGGGACGTATGAAACGATATTCGGTGAGCTGGCGGAGATTTTGCGGACCGGCGAGACCGGCCAGGTGTACCGGCACATCGGTCAGAGAGAGAATGCCGGCGCGTGCGGGTGTTCTGACCAGTGTGGAAGTTCTGACGAACAGGAAAATTATGGAAGTACCGACCGTGACGGTCAGAGAGAAGGGG
>JAQXSU010000146.1 GCA_029219125.1 Bacillota bacterium | reverse complement strand
GCATCAAAGGTGAGCCAGATAGATTTTTCCTCAGGGCCGATATACCAGGCGTCAAACTGCCGCAGATATTCCGCGGTGGCGTTTCCCACCGGCGGCGCGCCATCCTGCTGGAAACTGAGCCCCCAGTTGCCGTCAGCAGCTGCATTCACTGCCTCGGTCATGGTCTGTGCTTCAGTCTCAGGTGCCGCCTCGCCGTCTGCGGCGGCTTTCTCCGGCAGTGCCAGCGGTCTTCCGCTTCCTCCGAAGAAGCCTCCGGCGAAAAGAACGCCGGTCACAATCACAACGGCAAGCGCTGCCGTACAGATCAGTTTTCTCTTCATAAATAAATCACCTCAAGGCAATGTATGCCCTGAGGTAAATGCTTATTCCATATGTTTTCTGTATTCCATCGGTGTCATGCCGGTCTGTTTGCGGAACACCCGGTTAAAATAGCTGGCGCTCTCAAACCCGCAGGAGAAGGCGATATCCACGATGGTCTTATCCCCTGCCAGCAGTTCCTGCTTGGCTTTTTCAATCCGAAATTACGTCAGGTAGAGAATCGGTGTCTTCCACATGTTTTCCCGGAAGCACCGCAGGGCCTCCCGCTTGCTGATGCAGGCTGACGCGGCGATATCCTCCAGGGTAATCTTATCCCAGTAGTTTTCGGTGATGAAGGTCAGCATCTGCTTCATGCGGACCTGCGATGTGATTTTATGACTGTTTGCTTCCCAGGCCGGAAACTGATTGAAATGCAGGATCAGCCCTCGCCAGAACCGGCTGCAGAGTTCATGGATTTCCAGTTCGTGTCCCGGATAGTGCGGTTCCTTCTCCTCCAGTACAAAGGCCTCCTCATACAGATCCAGGATCTCCCGCTGCCAGTCAACCTCCTGCCGCAGCACCAGGCATGGCCGGCTCTCCTCCCGCAATATAGGTTCCACGTATTTTTTATATGCAAGGGAACCTGCCGGCGCCACGAATTCCGGAAGAAACAGCACATTGATCAGATGCAGCTGCTGTCCGGGTTCCGGACTGTAACGATGCAGCTGGTTTACATTGACGATAATCCCGTCGCCTTCCTTCAGCTTAAACTGCATGTCCCCCACGAAGAAACGGCCTTCTCCTTCTTTCAGGCGGCCAATCTGCATCACAGGATGCCAGTGCCACGGAATCTTTTTTTCCTCTCCCGGCTTCAGCCATGCATGATAGAAAGCAACCGGTTTTTCCTGATTGATGTAGTGAATATCCTCCAGCAGCTGACTATCCACAGGTATGTTTTCCACTGTTCTCATTTATACACAACTTGGCCATATTTTTCAATGAAATGGCCATTTTCTCCTATCTTTTTCATTTTTTATTCACTATAATGTTTACGTATTAAAAAAGAGAATAACGCTAAACACAAACATTACGACTTAAAATACTTGACAAAGTAAAGTACTCCATACATAAAACACACGAGAGTTCCCAACCCGAATTTTCATACCCATTACCCAATTACAATTACCCATAATGCCGTTATTCTCCGGAACAGCTTTCCATCACCCAAACGAAGTCTGTTCCAATCACATGCTTTCCCGGGATCGCTGATTCTCACACTATCTTTCATTGCCTGAGGCTATTACAGTATTCTATCGTCGGCAATCCACCGGGAGAGGCATTGCACACAGCAGACCACCCAATCTGCTGTGTGTTTTTCTTTTTTGGTATATGGCGGGCCGGGCACGCTGCCCGGCCCGGGCGGCTTACAGCGGTTTCCCGGCCAGAATCTCCTTATAGTCCTGAAGGTTCTTTTTCAGGAGGGCCGGTGTATCCAGTCCGTAAGGACACCGGCTGCTGCACTGTCCGCATTCCAGGCATTCCTCGATTTTCGCCATGTCAGCCTGCTTTTCTTCACTGAGCCACGGTGCGGACGGTGCACGGCGGATCATCAGAGACAGACGGGCACAGTCATTGATCTTGATACCCACAGGGCACGGCATGCAGTAGCCACAGCCTCTGCAAAATTCGCCCAGAAGCTCGCTCCGGTCTTTTTCAATGGTTTTCTGAATGGATTCTTCTTCCATGGATGGCGGATTCACGCTGCAGCTGAGGAACTGATCCAGCTCATCCTCCCGCTGGACACCCCAGATCGGAAGAACAGACGGGTACTGGGACAGATACGCATATGACGCACGTCCGTCCTGCAGCAGGCCTCCTGCCATGCCCTTCATGGCAATGAACCCCATGTCTGCTTCTTCGCAAAGTTTCACCAACCGAAGCTCCGCCTCTCCGCTCAGGTAAGAAAACGGGAACTGCAGCGTTTCATAAAGGCCGCTGGCGATGGCCTCCTCTGCCACCGCAAGGCGATGGTTGGTAATGCCGATATGACGGATTTTTCCTGCGGCCTTGGCACGAAGCAAGGCATCATACAATCCGTCCTCTCCGCCCGGCTTCGGGCAGAACGGAGTATTGTGGAGCTGATAGAGATCGATATAATCCGTTCCCAGCTCCCGGAGGGATGTTTCCAGATCTCTTTCCAGATCTTCTCCGGTCAGTGCCATGGTCTTGGATGCGATATAAATCTGATCCCGCACATCTCCCAGTGCCATTCCGATTTTCCGTTCACTGTCTGTATAATATCTTGCCGTATCGAAGAAGTTCACACCGCTTTCAAATGCCTTTCGCAGCAGCCTGCCGGCTTCTTCCGCGCTGATGCGCTGGATCGGCAGTGCGCCGAATCCATTCTTGTCTGCCAGTATTTCTGTTCTTCCCAGTCTTACTTTCTCTGTCATGCTTTTCTCCTGTTTCTGATGTTTCTGTAATCCGTTTTTTCTCAGTCCTGCAGATATGTCCGGATAACGGACCATGCCTGCAGAAGATTCTGCAGGCTGTATGCCGCATTGGCCGGACTGGTGGACGGAAGCGTTATAATCTCCATGCCGGTCTGCTTTTTCTGGTACCGGTCATAGAGTCTGGCCGCAGTGGATCCATTGGCAAAGATCGCCCTCACCTGGCTGTTCTGCAGAATCCCGGACAGATCGGCCGGAACCACATTCCGAATGGAACTGTCGCTGGAGCCTTCGATATCACATTGGCTGACCACATCCCAGATGGCGATATGATGTTTCAGCAGCAGTTGTTTCTTTTCTTCGATGGTCTGCGGAACCGGTTCTTCCGTCAAACATGCCGTGACCTTCCAGAACCGGTTCTGCGGATGACCGTAAAAGAACCGGCTCTCCCGGGATTTCACTGAGGGAAATGTTCCGAGTATCAGTACCTTGCTTTCTGCATTGTAAACCGGTGCAAACTGATGGGTCAGTCTTTCTGCTGCCATTCTGCATCTTCCCTTCTGTATGTTATATTCTATAGTGTAATCTGTC
>JAQXSU010000145.1 GCA_029219125.1 Bacillota bacterium | reverse complement strand
GCGGTGTTCCCTTCTCCAGCGCTTCTGCGCAGGCCCGGCAGCTCCGGCTCACTGCCGGAACATCTTCCAGCAGATGTTCTGCCAGGATCAATGCCTCCTCCGCCGGGCAGCCGCTTCCCATGGCCATAGACAGAACCTGTGCCGCTGCGGCGCGGTTCACTGCACCGCAGACACCGCGGCCGCCGAAGCGGTTCTTCCATGTCTTTTCCACTGCCGTGCGAAATTTGGCACCGGATGAAAAGAAAAACAGAAAAATCGCGGCCAGACCCGCTGCAGCACAGAGCACAGGCAGACACTTTTCCAGGATCTGTCCCAGGAACAGAAGTACTCCCGCAGCCCCGCACAGCTGACTGCCCAGCTGCCGGTATACCTGATCGAATACCGGCAGTACCTTCGTAAGAAGAAGTATCACCACTGCCATCATGATCAGCAGAAGCACCGCAGGGTGCAGCAGTGCAGTCCGCAGTCTCCGCTCCATGGAAAGACGGTTGTCAAAGTAGCCGGCGACTGCATCCAGTGCTTCTTCCAGCCGTCCGGTTTTTTCCCCGGCTTCCAGCATGCCGGACACATAAACCGGAAAACAGCCGCTCTCTCTGACACAGACAGAAAGCGGCTTTCCGCAGTCCGCTTCTTTCATCATATCACGAAAAATATTTCCCGGACCGGTTTCATTTTCCTCCTCTGCCAGCAGTGCAAGTCCCTCTCCGAAACCGATTCCTCCATGGAGAAACATGGACATGCGCAGGCAGAAATCCCGTATTTCTTCGTTTGTGAATTGTTCTTTCATTGCATTCCTTTTCTATACTGAATCTATAAATTTCAGTAAAAATACTTCGCCGTGTAGTTCTTTCCGTTTCCAATATATTTCATTACAGATTTACTCCTGTTGCTGGTAGAGGCAAACGTCGGATCCATTCGCTTCCACTTGGTCCCGTCGAAATAGATCACATCGTCAATCCAACCTTTTCCTTCCACCCATACGCTGATCCAGGCATGATACGTTGTGCCGGCATAGCCGATGACAAGCTTGCACGGTACGCCCTGGCTGCGGAGCATGCCGGTCATGAGAGAGGCATAGTCGAAACAGATTCCCTTCTTTTTTTTCAGTACGCTGTCCAGATCCGGCAAATATCCGCTTTTCACTGTCTCTGCCTTCTTTTTATCATATGAAATATGATTGACCACATAATCATATACTGCTTCCACCTTACCCAGAGGATCTTTTTTCTTTTTCGTCAGGCTGGCTGCTTTCGCCGTCGCTTTCGGTGCCTCGGCAAAATTCACATACTGATTGGATCGAATATACGGTCCGAAGGCATCCTTCAGCTTCACGTCACACGACACTGTGGCCTTGATCGAGTATCTGGAGTCGGCAATATTTTTCAGTACCAGAATCTGATAGGTTCCGTTCCCATCACTCAGCGGAAAGGTTTCCCATTTCTCCGGTTTCAGATTGTATGTATACACCGTTTCCGGCCCCTTGACCTGCACCTTCAGTTTCGTTTCCGTGCTCTCCTTGTATTTCACCATCACATAGCCGTCAGTCACATTGGAGTAGTCGATCACGGCACCGCCTGCTTCCGCAGTCTTTATCCCGCTCGCTTCCACCGTCCCGGCTGCTGTCAGTGCTGCCGGTGATGAGGAAAGCGCCTTCGCCTCCGTGCTGGTATCGGGCGCTCCTGCCAGCGGAACAATTTCGTCTTCTTCAAAAAAGATCTCCGTCTGTCGGATACTGTTTTCTGTTAAAAAGGATGTAAACGGTCCATATCTCACTGCGCATACAACCAGCAAAACCAGCATAGCCGCTGCTGCAGTCCATATTTTTCGGTGCCGTTTCATGGTACGTTTCATTTTTCCCCTCCTCATCTTTTTTCATTTTAGCCATAAAACTGTAACTTTTTTTATTATAATATAAAATAAGTGTAATTTCAACATTGCAAAATAATTTCGTTTATGTTAATCTGTTTACAGTTGGACAGGAAATACAAAATGAACTATTCGGAGGTTGAAAAGGATGAGCCAGGAAAAAAAGCTGATCATTCGGATGCTGGGCAGTTTCTCTCTGACATGGGAGGGGAATATGGTCCGTGAGGAAGACAGCCGCTCCCGAAAAATGTGGCTGCTTCTTGCGCGCCTGATCTACTGCCGCAATCGACATATTTCTCAGGAAGAACTGATCAAACTCCTGTGGGAGGATGAGCCTGACATCGTAAACCCGTACGGCGCTCTGAAAACTACACTGCATCGTCTTCGCTCCCAGCTGAGTGCACTGGAAATGCCGCAGGAGCTGATTCTCCGAAAAGAAGGCACCTATGCCTGGAATAACGACATTCCCATAGATTGCGACATGGACCAGTTCGAAATATTTTGCAAAGAATCCCAGGCTGCCGCGGATCCCGACGAGACACTTGCATTATGCCTGCAGGCACTGGCGCTGTATCAGGGAGATTTTCTTCCCCGGCTTTCCATGGAATCCTGGGTAGTGCCGATTTCCGCCTATTTTCACAACCAGTATCTGGAAAACGCAGAAACGGCTCTCACGCTTCTGGAAGAGCGCGGCCGCTTCGATGAGGTCGTTGATATCTGCCGAAGTGCACTTTTGCTGGAGCCATACAGTGAATCGCTGTACTGCCACCTGATGCACGGTTATGTGGCTATGGATCAGAGGGATGCCGCTGTTTCTGCTTACGAAGAGCTGAGTCATTTGCTTCTGGAAAATTTCGGTATAATGCCGTCAGAGGAAACTCGAAAAATATACCGTGATATCATGCGAAGAGATAACAGTCAGATGATGCCCATCGATGCCATCCGTGATCAGCTGCGGGAAGAACACCCGGAACCGGGAGCGCTGTTTTGCGAGTATGACGCATTCCGTATCATTTATCATACCATGGCAAGGACCATCGCCCGTACCGGCGATCCGGTGCACATCGCTATTTTGACGATAAAGGGGGCTGCAGGCAAGAGTCTCTCCAACCGAAGCCGTGATCTGGCCATGAAAAATCTGCAGAATCATCTGATTTCCAGTATCCGAAGCGGAGACGTGGCCACGAAATGTAGCAACACCCAGTTTATCGTTCTGCTTCCAAGGGCAAATTACGAAAACAGCTGCATGGTCTGCGCGCGAATCATCCGTGCTTTCTTCCGGAAGCATCCCCATTCGCCGGCAGACATCTCCTACATCGTGCAGGCACTGGAGCCCAGCGCAGAACCTGCTTTTCGGGGCACCGTCGAAGGCGCGTAAATCGGGATGATAATTTAATATGTTTCTAAAAAAGAAGCCTGACCGTACAAGTCAGACTTCTTTTTTCGTTTCTGTTATTTGCTTTTCTTCACAAAATATTACTTTTCGGCTTCTTCTTTCTTTCTTCCGGTTACAGCCAGTGCTGCGAGGCCTGCTGCGGACAGGAAGAACAGAATGCCTGCTGTGCCGAATCCGTTGTCGCCGGTCTTCGGTACATCGGTTGCCGGTGCGTCATCCAGAGGAACTTCCGGTTCATCCACGATAACCACTGGTTCTTCCGGTTCATCAACTTCTCCCGGTCCCAGAGGAACGTCCGGATCCTCGATTGGAATTTCTGCTGCAATATCATCATTCACAACCGTAAAGCGATTGCTGTTATCTTCCTTTGACACGGTTGCTGCAAATCCCTGTGGAACATTTATTTCCTCAACTGTCCATACATCACTATAATAGTATACAACAGTCCAAGTGTGTGCCCAGTTGTTTGCCGTACTTAAGGTTACCGGATTTCCGTATTTCTGCCCATTTCTGTAAAGCTGAACAGATACAGAATCTGTCGCCTTGCCACCGTCGTCCAGCTTCCATACCTTATTCACAGATACGGTCGTGTACGTGGTCGGATCTATCGGATTTTCTTCCTCCGGAGCATGGGAATTGGTGATGACAAAGGAACCCGTCACATCATTATATGCCACAGAAGCGGTGTATCCATTCGGTACCTCTGTTTCTGCAACAGAGTATACGATTTCCCTTCCTGCATCATATTTTGGAAGTCCGGTGAAAGTTCCGGTCCATTGTGTTTCACCCGTTAAGGTTACCGTCTTTCCTTCAACCACTTTTCCATCTGCATAGAGCTGTACTGTCACGCTGTCTGGACGAATACCATCCTTATTTTCATTATCCTGCCAACTCTTGTTTACTGATACGCTTGTCTGATCCGGTGTATAGCTGTTGATGACATCATAGCCATCGACCTCTGACGTATAGTATTCCACTGGCTCTTCAAGAATCCTATAATCGATTATCTTTCCGTTTTCCTTCTCTGGAAGATTGGTGAAGCTCCATGCCCAGCCATCTGCAGCAGTTACTGTCTTTGAAGCAACTGGCACAAGTCCATCTGAGTCAGATTTATACAGATTGATCTTGATTTTTTCTGGCCGCTTTCTGTCCTGGTCATTATTGTCATCCCAGGTCTTGCTGCCGCTCACGGAAGTGGTTGCCGGTGTGTGCGTGTTCGTAATTGTAAAACCAGTTGCTGCAGAGCCGGAAATACTTGGTGTATATCCATCGAGTGCTTCATCAACGACTTCTTCGACGGAGTAAGTAATCGTTGCTCCCTGGCCATTCGTTACAGGAAGATCTGTAAATGTACCAGACCAGTTATTGGCTTCACTCAGTTCAAGAGTTTTACCCTCAATAGCTTCTCTATCCGCATAAAGCTGTACTGTCACGCTGTCCGGACGAATATCATCCTGGTCGTTATTGTCATTCCATACCTTTGAAACAGATACGCCGGTTACTCCAGGTGTATAGGTATTTGTGATATCGTAACCGCTAATGGTCGCCGTATAATCTTTTACAGAATCTTCTGTAATGGTGTATCTGATCTCATTGCCTTTATTATATTTCGGCAGATTGTCAAATGACCAGCCCCAGATTCCGTTTTCATCCTCAGATACAACTTTAAACGCTTTTTCTACACCATCTGCTTTCAGGCGAACCGTAATGCTATCAGGTCTGTGCTCACTGTTACCCGTATCAAGCCAAGTCTTACTGCCGCTCACGGAAGTGGTTGCAGGTTCGTGGGTATTGGTGATTGTGAATCCGGAGGTTGTTACATTTTCATTGACCACTGAAATATATCCCGGAACGGACGCTTCCTTTACCGAATAGGTTACAATCTGTCCATCTTCATACTTTTTAAGGCCTGTAAATTCTCCGGCCCAATTTTCAGAGGCTGTCAATGTGATTTTGTTCCCTGTTTCTTTCTCATTTTTCAGTAATTCTACAATAATATAATCCGGGCGAAGTCCATCCTGATTGTCACGATCATCCCATACCTTTTGAACCGGTACAGTAATCGTCTCAGGTGTATTCGCGAAGGTTCCACTTACAATTGCAGAGGACACGATTCCATAGGCAACTGCGATTTCCATCGTTTGCTCTGCCTTTACATATCCTGTTGGCGCTTCAGTTTCTTCCATCGTGTAGGTATGACCGGATGGAATATTGTTGAAGGATACTTTACCATCTCCATCACTTACGGCAGTCAGAACGAATGTTGAATCCTCATCTGCCGTCAGTGTAAATGTTGCACCAGAAAGTGGGTTTCCATTCTCGTCTACTTTCGTAAACTCCAGATTTCCTGCAAATCCCTTTACAGAAGGAATGTTGAAGTATGCAGTGCCTGTAGTAATTTTGGTATCATCTCCCTTTGTACTTGTCACAAGATAAGTAAGCGAGGTTTTATCGTTTGTATTATAGAAGGTATCTGCATAAAATCCATTTTCAAGAGTATTTAGTTTAATTGTATAGGACAGAGAATACGTATAAGTTGTAATGTTATTCTTTGTCTCAATTGTTGGAATTGAGCCTGCTTTAATATCCCAGGTAATTGTTCCATCATTTTCATCAAATTCGTTTTCAGGATTTGGTTCACGTGAAAATCCAACAAATTCGATGTTGGTTCCCATAGGGTCTGTCACAATCCACGCCTCTGCCTTCTTTTCAATCAGGGTCAGAATTGTTTTAAATATATCCGTTAACTGATCTAGTTTTTCAGTAGAATACGCTGTAAATCCGCAATTCTTCGAAAGCCAATTTTTACCAGAAGTATTCAACCTGCAAGTTTTACAATTAACCTGAACCGTTCCTATATAAATTGCATACATGCCGATTCCACTCTGCTTAAGATTTTTTGCCAATTTTTCCGCAGATTTGTGGTCATCACACTGTGTAAATTTTCCATCTCCGCCGATGGATGTTCCATTTTTACATATAACTGTTGTTGACGTACTGTTTTTTTCCTTACCGTCTATATGATATGTTGGATTGCCATCTGTCAGAAGAATAATGTTCTTGTTTTCAATGTCCTTAACCTCATTCGAGTTTAACAGATTTTTTGCAAGAGTCAATCCAGCTTCAATATTTGTTCCTCCATTGGCTTCAAGATTCTTAATCGGATCACAAAGTTGATCTTTACCATCCTTTTTTAAATTATTTGCCTCTGTCCAGCCTTGAACGGTGGCTGCTCCATCAGAGTTTTTCTGATCTTCCTGGTCTTTATATCCACTGAACTTTACAATTGCAATCTTTCGAGTTGCTTTATCTGATGCAAATTGGTTAATAAAAGTCTGTGCTGCTTTTTTTGTTGAGTCTAATCTGTTTTCCATGCTTCCGGAAACATCCATTACAATTACTGTTGCTGCATCCGGGGAAGACGATAGTTTCTCTATTTCCTCAGTGGTCTTTACTTCCAGATTCACGTCAAAGACATTTTCTGTATTCGTTGCAGAAATTGTCTTGTTCACCAGAACCTGACCATCCGCATAGCTCTGCTGTGTCTTTCCACTTTTGAGCGTCGGAGTAGCATTTAATGTGCCAGTCGCATCCTTTACTTCATAGTAATCACCGATCTGGCCTGCACTGCTGTCTGGTGTTGCAGTTGTACCATTTCCGCCGCCTTCGGCAAACGCCATGGATGGCATGAAGCAGAGAAGCATGGCCACGATCATGAATACGGCAAAAACTTTCTTTTTCATGTTTTCTCCTCCTTGATTATTTCTTTTCCGCGCTTTTCTGCGCGTTCAGTGCGTCATTCATCAGAAAAATCAGTTCCAGTACGCTGCGGAAGCTTTCCTCCTTTTTCCCTTCCAGCCACAGGATGGAGCCCTGCCAGCTGGCATTCTGCCGGAACAGAATGCGGATCAGAAAGGTTGCAGCTTTTCCTGTCTGACATTCATCATTGGAAGCACCGATCAGTTCCGTTTCCTCTTGGGTGAAACGGCGTACGGCAGAAAAGGATTGCGGGAAATACATCTGGTCAAGTGTCTTTTCCATTTTCATCAGGAAATCGACAAGGCTGCTGAAGGATTCTCCCTTTTTCAGGCTGGAATTATAGTATCTTCCTGCCCAGACTCCTTTTTCGGAGGAATCCACACATACCAGCATTGCCCTTCTTTCATTGGTATGTATTTGACTCTGCATAAATGTTTCTCCTTTTCGCTGTTTTTTAAAGTATAACATTCTTTGGTTACAGTATTGGTTACATCTTGCAAAAATATGTTCAAAATTTTAGCAAAAAGAAAAAAACACCGCACCATTTGATTTGATGCGGTATTTCTGCTTTCTATTTTTTCACGCTGGCGATATAGCTGACACGGAAGGTGCCGTTCAGTGCGACGAGTTCTTCAATCAACTCCGCATCGCTCAGTCCGGAGAGCGGATTTTGCTCAGATACAATACCCAGCAGATCGGAAAGATCTGTTTTTGCTTCCGGAATGAAGTCTTCCACCGCGCAGCCCTGCAGTCCGTATTGGCTCTGCATATCCTGTACAGCCTCTTCAAAAGTACCGATCTCATCAATCAGACCGTTGTCCAGCGCCTGTTTCGCCGTGTAAATTCTGCCGTCTGCGATTTTTCTGACTTCCTTTTCACTCATATCTCTTCCATCTGCTACGATGCCCACGAACTGGTCATAGGCTTCATCGATCAGGCTCTGGAAGATTTCCCGCTGCTCCTCTGTCATTGCTTCATAACTGCTTCCCATGGCTTTGTTGGCACCGGAAGTGATGGTGTTGGTCTTAATCCCCAGATTTTCCAGCAATTCGCTGATGTCCATCAGCGTTCCCATGGTCACGCCGATGGATCCGGTCCAGCAGTTGCGGTTGGCAATGATTTTATCGCAGGAGGCGGAAATATAGTAGCCGCCCGATGTAGCCTGGGACTGCATGGCGGAATATACCGGCCGTCCTGTCATATCCTGGTATTCCTTGATCTTCAGATACAGTTCGTCGGAAGCAAATACGCTGCCGCCCGGTGTGTTGACGGAAAGAATCATTCCTTTGTTATTGCTGTCTGTCATCATGGCATCAATGGCGTTCAGCAGATACTGATGATTATATGTACCGGTGCCGTATTCATCGATGGTTCCGTCGATATAGAGGGCTCCGATGTAATCATAACCGAAATTGGTCACAACTTCATCCGTCGCGTCCGATGTCAGACTGCCCGTTACATTGCTTACGACTCTGTTGCAGCCCACGGTCAGAAGCACCACGCATACCACGATGACGCCAAAGATAATCAGTCCTTTCGCCCATCCAGGCATGCTCCCCTTTTTCGCTGTCTGATTCAGAACGACTGTCTGCCTCGGTTTC
>JAQXSU010000144.1 GCA_029219125.1 Bacillota bacterium | reverse complement strand
TCTTCCACGGTCTGCAGGGTCAGGGTTTTGATTCTGCGCTTGTCATACTGGCCCAGATAGTCTTCCAGCACGGTCGGGATCGCCATTTCACAGCCGTTGGACACCAGCAGCACACCGCCGAAGTTGGCATTTTTCGCGATTCCTGCGATGATCTTGCAGGTGGTGACCAGATCCTGACCGGTCTGGCTGCAGCCGAACTGCTGATCGAAAGCGATGACGCCATCAAAATTCTCTGTGGCAGGGTATTTTTCTTCTGCCATCTTTGACAGCTTGCGCAGCGGCCCGTTGGCGCAGAATACGGTGGAAATGATGGCCAGATGATTCCTGATGCCGGCACCGTGTTCGCCCCGGTCGTAGCCCATGAAGGTTTCGTCAGTGGTACCCGGGAAAATGGATACCGGGTTAAATTCGTAGGTATATTCTTTCGATTTCCCAAGACCGGTCACTTCATTGTGCTCATGGATCCATTCTCCTTTTTTGATCGGTCTGGAAGCATAGCCGATGATATTGTCATATTTACGGATGGCTTCTCCTGTCTCGAAGTCCTTCAGCGCAATCTTGTGGGCGTTTGGAATATCATCGAGAAGTACGATGGACTGTCCATCCACAACAACAGTTTCGCCTTTTTTCAGGTCTGCGGTAGCCAGTGCCACCGTATCCTGCGGATATAATTTTATGGTACTCATTGTTTCTCCTTCTTTCAACCATGTTAAAAACAGATAGAATTACATAGAACATAATAAAGCAAAAAACGTGCCGAAAATGAAAAATTGGCCCGGGAGAACGGATTTTGCGGAGAAACGGGAAAATGACAGGGGTTCGCGGATTTGTCCGCTTCGCAAAGCGTATTCGCCCGGCGTTATTTTTGAATCGAAGGTGTATCGAGATGCAAAAATGCATCGGATTACATGCCGGACACCGTGGAAGATGCCATGTTTGGCGAAGTGGTAAATGGGTAAAAAATATACAGGTATGTCAGGTAAAAACGGAAAGCAACGAAAAGAAAGAGGGCAGAAACAATGAGTGAAACGATGGAAGTTTTATTAAACCGCAGAAGTGTTCGAAGCTATAAACCGAACATGGTACCAAAGGAAATCATTGAGCAGATCGTGAAGGCAGGGACCTATGCACCAACCGGCATGGGGAAGCAGGCACCGATCATCCTGGCAGTCACCAACCGGGAAATCCGCGACCGGCTTTCGGCCATGAATGCGCAGATTATGGGTGCTGAGGAAGGAACGGATCCGTTCTATGGTGCACCGGTGGTTCTGGTGGTGCTGGCGGATAAGTCGATCCCGACCCATGTGTATGACGGCAGCCTGGTCATGGGCAACCTGATGCTGGCAGCCAGCGAGCTGGGCATCGGAAGCTGCTGGATTCATCGGGCCAAGGAAGAATTCGAAAGCGAAGAAGGCAGGGCCATCCTGAAATCCCTTGGCATCGAAGGTGAGTATGAGGGAATCGGACACTGCATTCTGGGATATGCAGACGGACCGGCGAACGAAGCCATTCCGAGAAAGGAAAACTATGTCTATTTCGTAGAATAGTACGTAAAAATGCAGTGAAACATTGAAAATGCAACCGGCGGTTGACGAATTTCCAAGGGTAATTGGTAGTTGTCAACCGCTTTTTATGTTATACTGAGAGCAGAAAACGGGCCAGGTGCACCAATGGCAGGAGAAAATAAAATACATCATGAATGCATGAATGACGGAGGATATCTATGAATTTAGGAGATAAAATCATGACCCTGCGCAGAAAGCAGGGATGGTCCCAGGAAGAACTGGCGGGACTTTGCCAGGTATCACGGCAGTCTGTATCCAAATGGGAAAGTGGTCAGTCGGTGCCGGATCTGGACAAAATCCTTGTACTCAGCCGGATTTTCGGTGTCAGCACGGATTTCCTGCTGAAGGAAGAATATGAGAGAGAAGAAATCGCAGCAAAAGAGGAGACAGTGATGCAATCTTCGGAACCGTATCCGAATGCAGATGCAGAGGAGATGAACCATGAAGCGGTCGTCGCACGGCGGCGAGTCGGCAGGGAGGAAGCTGCAGACTTCCTGGAGCATGAAGCAGGCTGGGCATCCAGAATGGGATTTGGCGTGATGATGTGCGTCCTCTCACCAGTTCTGCTGATTGAGCTGGGCGGGTTAGGGAGCTGCGGTGTGATTCCGCTGGATGATAACCAGGGCGGCATTATCGGTCTCATCTGCCTTTTCCTGATTCTGATCTGGCCGGTCATGACCTTTATCCGCTATGGTATCGCGGAGCGGGAATATGCATATATTTCGGAAGGACGGTTTGCCCTGGCCTACGGGGTGGACGTTCAGATCCAGCAGCAGAGAAAGGCGTACCAGCCGGTATTTACCAGGAACATCACCTTCGGTGTGACACTCTGCCTGATTTCCGTGATTCCAATCCTTATCGGCGCGTTCTGGGAAAAGGACGTGTTTGAGATTCTGGCCGTTGGATTTCTGCTGATTGTGGTTGCCTTTGCTGTTTACCTCTTTGTCAGTGCTGCCATTACCTGGGGCAGTTATGACCGGCTTCTGAAGGAAGGGGATTATGATCCGAAGACCGGTGAGAATTCCCTGGCAGGAAAAATCGGTGCCATCTTCTGGCCCCTGACGGCTGCCATTTATCTGGCATGGAGTTTCCTGTCGGGAGACTGGCATATCACCTGGCTGGTATGGCCGGTGGCAGGCTGCGTATTTGCAGCGATTTCTGCAGCATGCAGGATAGGGGAAAAGGAATAAAGAATAGAATAATGAACAGAGAAAAAAGAAAGGCAGCAATGCAAATATGCAAAGCTGCCTTTTTTTTCAGATTGTGACGAACTGTTACAGAACCAGAGATGGTGCAGAGTAAACCCGTGCACCCAGTTCATTATCCAGCATGTACAGGCTCTTCGGATCGCCGCCGAAGAGATCGAACTTCTTAATCAGACCTTCGGCATTGGTTTCTTCTTCGCCCTGTTCCTTGACGAACCAGTCCAGGAACTGCATGGTACGGAAATCCTTCACGGAGTATGCAGCATCATAGATGGCATGAATCAGACTGGTCACATACTGCTCATGCTTCAGCCCCTCTTCCAGAACAACTTTCGCACTGGTCAGAGCCACTGCAGGCTTGTCGATGGCTTCCAGGACAACCTTTTCACCGTTGTTCTGCAGATACTGTACGAAAAGCATGGCATGATCGCGCTCTTCCTGTGCCTGGATCTTATACCAGTTGCCGAAGCCGTCCAGCCCCTCGTCATAATAGTAGTTGGAAAAATCCAGATACAGATAGGCGGAATAGAGTTCCTTGTTTACTTGCTGGTTTAATAATTCTACGACTTTTTTGTCAAGCATTGTTATGTACCTCACTTTCTTATTCTTGTCTTTTTTTCACGAACCGGTTCGATGGCTTCATTGCCGGTTAGATAACGATCATTACATGGCTGCGAGAACTTCATTCATAATCTGTTCCAGCATTTCTCTGCAGCCGCCGCATTTATTGCCTGCGTTGGCAGCTTCGCAGAGATCTTTCAGATTATCGATGCGTTTTTCTCTGACAATGTCTTCAATTTCTCCGCGGGTTACTTTCCGGCAGGGACAGACGACATATTCTCTTGCTGTTTTATCCATTCCTTTATCTTACGCCTCCTTACATAACATATATGAAATACTATACCACGTTTTCACGAAAAACACACGAAGAAAATGGGGTTTTCCTGTTTTGATTTGTGACAGAATGTGGTAGAATAGTAATGCTGGCCGGGCAGGTGTAAAAATACCGGCTGTGGAAAATTTTGAAGAAAAGAGATGAACGAAATGATTAAAGTAGACATTTTTTCCGGTTTTCTGGGAGCCGGCAAAACGACGCTGATCAAAAAGCTGATTGATGAAGCATATAAAGGGGAAAAGCTGGTTCTGATTGAAAACGAATTCGGTGAAATCGGTATTGACGGAGGATTCCTGAAGGATGCCGGCGTGGAAATCAACGAAATGAATTCCGGCTGCATCTGCTGCAGTCTGGTGGGTGATTTCGGCCGTGCGCTGCAGCAGGTCATCGACCAGTTTGCGCCGGAACGGATCTTAATTGAACCATCCGGTGTAGGTAAGCTGTCAGACATCATCGAAGCAGTGGAAAATCTCCATCTGGATCATGTCCAGCTCAATGGATTCACCACGGTAGTCGATGCCAAGAAGGCGAAGATTTACATGAAGAACTTCGGTGAGTTCTTTAATAATCAGGTAGAGCATGCCAGCTCCATCATTCTCAGCCACACGGCAGGTATGGATGAAGAAAAACTGGAAAAGGCTGTGGACATGCTGCGGGAACACAATCCGCATGCAACGATTATCGCCACCGACTGGGAAAAACTGAGCGGTAAGCAGATTCTGGATGCCATGGAAAAGAAGGATACCATCGAGGAAGCACTGCATCATCTGGAAGAAGAACATGAGCATCATCATGACCACGATGATCACTGTTGCTGCGATCATGACCATGAACATGAACACCATCACGACCACGAGCATCATGATCATGACCATGACGATCACTGCTGCTGCGGCCACAATCACGACCATGACCATCATGGCCATCACCATGCAGATGAAATCTTCGACAGCATCGGCGTGGAGACCACGAAAAAGTTCACGAAGGAAAAGATCACTGCAGCACTGGAAGCACTGGAAGATGAGCATACCTACGGACAGATCCTTCGTGCGAAGGGCATCGTGGAAGCGGAAAACGGAACCTGGATTCACTTCGACTATGTACCGGGCGAACCGGATGTGCGGACAGGCAGTGCAGGCATCATCGGACGTCTCTGTGTCATCGGTGCCGGCGTAGATCAGGAAAAAATCCATCAGCTGTTTGAAGTATAGGGTGTGCCGTTATGATGAGCATGAATGATATGAAAAACAAAGCCGGGCAGAAGGAGATTCCGGTTTACCTGTTCAGCGGGTTTCTGGACAGCGGCAAGACCACCTTCATTCAGGGAACCCTGGAAGACCCGGCATTTCAGAATGGAGAAGAACGTACGCTGGTTCTGCTTTGCGAAGAAGGGGAAGAAGAACTCCACCCGGCGAAATTCGCGGCAGAAGGTGTGAAAATCGTCACGGTAGAGGAAGAAGAGGAGTTGACTGCGGCATATCTTTCACGGTTGGAGAGGGAGTATGATATCGACCGGGTGATCGTGGAATACAACGGTATGTGGATGCTGGACCGGTTCTATGGAGAAATGCCGCCAAACTGGATCGTGTATCAGGAAATGTGCCTGGCGGATGCCACCGTATTCCTGACCTATAACGCTAATATGAGAAACCTGGTTTTCGATAAGCTGAAGTCGGTGGAAACCATCGTGTTCCGTAATTTTACACGGGATATGGACAAGATGGAATATCATAAGATCGTCCGTGCTGCCAGCCGCAGAGCGGAGATTATCTACGAATACGGTGAAAACGATATCGAATTCGATGATATCGAAGATCCGCTGCCGTTTGATCTGGACGCTCCGGTCATCGAGATCGAGGACAGGGATTATGCCCTCTGGTATCGCGATATTACGGAAGAAGAACCGAAGTATTACGATAAGACCATCCGGGTAAAGGGCAGAAGCCTGCTGGGCGGCGGTCTTGCCGATGATGAATTCGTCATCGGACGCCACATCATGACCTGCTGCGTGGAGGATATCCAGTTCGGAGGTCTGGTTGCCAAATATGACAAGGCACAGAGCCTGGATCACGGCGGCTGGGTCATCATGACCGCAGTGATTCGAAAGGAATATAACAAAATGTATGAGAGTGAAGGACCGGTCTTTCACGTGCTCGAGCTGGAAAAGTGCGAGCCGCTGGAAGACGAAGTGGCAACCTTCTTCTGATACCTGCATAAAGACATAATAAAGAAGTCCCCTCCCGGAATATCCGATGGAAGGGACTTTTTTTTCTGATGAATGAGACTGTTTTGAATATGGCTCGGAAACAATCAGGTTCCGGAAGAAGGAATGTACGGGAGGATGCTTCCGGCAACTTTATTGACGGGCATGGTCTGCAGGATGATCCGTCCGGGACCCTTCACCACGGTATTGAAAATCCCTTCTCCGCCGAAGAGTGCATTCTTCACGAAGTGTAACACATTTTTTTCTTGCAGACCGTTTCATCCGTGACTATAATAAAGTCTGAGAAAGAGAGATGGAGAAAATTAATTTTGAAGCGCAGGAAGCTCGGAAGGGAGAAAATGAAAACATGAGAAAGACGAAAATAGTCTGCACGCTGGGACCGGCATCTTCAGAAGACGACATCATGCGGCAGATGCTGCTGGCAGGCCTGGATGTGGCCAGAGTAAACTTTTCCCACGGGGATCACGAGGGTCACGGAGAAAGGATCGACCGGTTCCGCAGGGTGCGGGACGATCTGGGAAAGGCGGCAGCCGTCATGCTGGAGGCAGGTCAGACCTTTACACTGACTACGAGAGAGGCGGACGGAGACAGCAGTGGCTGCTCCATCACATATAAAATGCTCCCTGCGGAACTGAAGCGGGGAGACACGGTGCTCATCGATGACGGAAAGATCC
>JAQXSU010000143.1 GCA_029219125.1 Bacillota bacterium | reverse complement strand
AACCAACCTGGGCGATCTGTGTGCCGACGCATACAGAATCGTACTGGATGCAGACATCGCCTTCGTGAACGGAGGAGGTATCCGTACGGCCATTCCGAAAGGCGATATTACTTATGGAGATATCATCGCAGTACATCCGTTTGGCAACATGGCATGCGTCGTGGAAGCAACCGGTCAGCAGATTCTGGATGCTCTGGAAATGGGCTCCAGAAACGTTGGAATTGGTGAAAACGGAGGCTTCCTGCAGGTTTCCGGTCTGAGCTACGAGATTAAGGCATACATCCCTTCTTCCGTTGAACTTAACGATGAAAAAGAGTTTGTAAAAGTAAACGGAAGATACAGAGTATCTGACGTACTCGTTGGAGGAGAACCGCTGGATCTGGAAAAAACATACAAACTTGCTTCCCACAATTATCTGCTGAAGAGCGGCGGAGACGGTCTCGTCATGTTTAAAAATAACAAGGTCCTTCAGGATGAAGTAATGGTGGACAATCAGGTTCTGATCACTTACATTCAGGACTATCTGAACGGAAAAGTCGGGGAAGAGTATGCTGCACCACAGGGAAGAATCAAGATTCAGACGGAGAGACCGACCGTTCCGATGCTTCCTGACACCCCGTCCATTGATGACGGCAATGGCGAAGACACTCCGGATGCCGACATTCAGGCCGAACTGGATGCACAGAATCTGGTTGCGCGTTCCTCGCTTGTCACAATGAAGAATGGGAAGAAAGCCGTGAAGGTCGTATGGTATGAGGAATCCGGAAATACAATGGATTTCGATGGCGTGGAAATTTTCCGTTCCACCAAGAGATACAGCGGCTATGGGAAAGAACCGATCTTTGAGACATCAAAAGACGCTTACTATAATACCGCCATTGAAGCAGGAACGAAATACTACTATAAAGTGCGCGGATATGTGATGGTAGACGGTGAAAAGTGCTATACCGACTGGTCTGCCAAGGCATGGAGAACTGTTGCATAACCTCTTCACTTTGAAACATTTCTAAGATATAAAAATACAAAAAAGGAGATGACCTGACAGGCCATCTCCTTTTACGTACCTTCACACCTATGCTTCTGCTTTCCAGAAACCGTGCAGATTGCAGTATTCGTAAGCAGCAACCACCTTTTCACCTTCTGCCAGGACAAACTTTGCTTCCGGCTTATCGGTAACATCCAGGAACTTCTTCTGGGTGCCCAGATTTGTCTCCAGAATGATGAAGGCGATGTGGTGTTCTGCCAGCATCGGATGTTCTACGCTGCCGACCTTAACAACCACTTCGTTTCCGGAAACTTCGATGACCGGAACGTGCTTTTCCGTAGCAGCATCTGTGGTGTTCGGAACCAGTTCCGTCATTTTCTGGCCACAGCACATCACTGGAACGCCTTTATCCTCTACCATTTCGATAATATTTCCGCAATGTTCACATCTGAATAATTTTTTCATTTTCGTACCTCCTGAGTGATTCATGTATCTGATATATTATTTATACACCACATAGAAAGAAAAAAACATCAAATCAAAAAAAATAATGATGAAAAACAGCTTGACAACTTAACTTAGAAGATATATTATAATGATAATCATTATTAGTTTTGCTTCGGAGGCTGTGACATGAACTACTCAAGGCAGAGGAGCCTGATACTGGACATTGTAAAAAACACGAAAGTCCATCCGACAGCTGACTGGGTCTATCAGGAGGCAAGGAAGCGGATGCCGTCCATCGGCATCGCTACCGTATACCGGAATCTCAACGCCCTGGTGGAACTGGGAGAATGCAGGAGACTGACCGGCGGTGACGGGCAGGACCGGTTCGACGGAATGACGGGACGGCACTACCATATGAAGTGCAGAAACTGCGGATGCCTGATGGATCTGAAGCCGAAGGATGAAGCACATCTTCTTCATCTGCAGGAGATACTGCGGGAGACATTCCCGGAAGCAGAAGGCGGCGGGCAGCTGTCGGAAGTCCTGCTGGACGGATTTTGCGAAGTATGCAGAGAGAAAAAAAGAAATGAATTAAAGGAGAAATCGAAATGAAAGACTTAAAGGGAACGAAGACACTGGAAAATTTAATGATCGCATTCGCCGGGGAATCTCAGGCGAGAAACAAGTACACCTTCTATGCTTCCAAGGCGAAGAAAGAGGGCTATGTACAGATCTCCAGACTGTTTGAAGAAACGGCTGCCAACGAAAAGGAACATGCAGAGCTGTGGTTCAAGCATGCCGTAGGCATCGGTGACACCATGTCCAACCTGCTGGATGCAGCTGCCGGTGAAAACTATGAGTGGACCGACATGTATGCTGAAATGGCGAAAACCGCAGAGGAAGAAGGCTTCCCGGAAATCGCCGCCCAGATGAGAGGCGTGGCTGCCATCGAGAAGGAGCACGAAGAAAGATACAGAAAGCTGGCAAAGAATATCGAAGAAGGCAAGGTGTTCCAGAAAGACGAAGAGATCGTATGGCAGTGCAGCAACTGCGGCCACCAGTTTGTCGGCACCGAAGCACCGGATGAATGCCCGGTATGCTTCCACGATAAGGCGTACTTCCAGCAGAAGGCGGAAAACTACTAATCGAAATAGATTTTATTTGCAAAATTTGTCCTCCGGGCGTTTTGAAAGCGCCGGGAGGATTTTTTTTCCGAAAATGAGTAAAATCGGAGAAAAAAGAAACGCCTGCATGAGTGTATTGACTCCGACGGCTGTAACCGTTGAAATGCATAGAAAAAAAGATGAAAAAAAGTTTGTTTTTTTATAAAAAAAGACTTGCATATTTGACAGAAGTGTTATATACTAAAAAAGCTTGTGAAAGGCGATGAAGCGGGAAGTTACCGTGCTAAAGGAGAATTTCCGCTGAGAATTGTCCCCACCAGATGGGGGCGAAGGGATTCGCTTGGTCTTTTGTTGTGCGTAGTAAATAAGAAACGCACGCAAGCGTGTACGAAGCAAGCAAACCACTGTATGCGTTGAGATTTCAAGCATCAGAACCCCTTGTACAAGCATAGCGAAAACAGTACAAAAAATATTTAGGAGGAAAAAATGAGCGAATTACAGAAAATCAGAATCAAGCTGAAAGCTTACGACCACGCATTACTGGATCAGTCTGCAGCGAAAATCGTAGAAACCGCGAAGAAGACTGGCGCTGATGTTTCCGGTCCGATTCCACTGCCGACCGAGAAGGAAGTCGTAACAATCTTGAGAGCAGTCCACAAGTACAAGGACAGCAGAGAACAGTTCGAACAGAGAACTCACAAGAGACTGATCGACATCACCAATGCTACTCTGAAGACCACAGACGCGCTGACCAAGCTGGATCTGCCTGCAGGCGTAGACATTGAAATCAAACTGTAGTCACAGGACACAGTCACTAACAAGCGAAGGGAACTCCCCTTAGTAAGATTGCATGAGAGGGACGCAGGTCCAAACCAGAGCAATCCGCTGTAAGAATTCAGGAGGAAAAATATGAAGACAATCTTAGGTAAGAAGATGGGCATGACCCAGATCTTCGACGAAGAGGGAAATGTGATTCCCGTAACCGTCATCGAAGCAGGTCCGGAAGTTGTTACACAGGTTAAGACCGTGGAAACTGACGGATACAACGCAGTGCAGATCGGTTTTGAAGACCAGAAGCCGCAGAGAGTGAACAAGCCGCTGACCGGACATTTTGCCAAGGCTGGCGTGACCACGAAGAAATATCTGGCTGAGTTCAGAGTAGAAGAAGGTGAAGCTTACGAAGTAGGCCAGGTCATCACCGTAGCTGACTTCGAAGAAGGCAAGAAGATCGATGTAACCGGTATTTCCAAGGGTAAAGGAACCCAGGGCAATATCAAGAGACACGGTCACCACAGAGGCCCGATGACTCACGGTTCCAAGCACAAGAGACTGGCCGGCGCTCTGGCAGCAGGTACTTATCCTTCCAGAGTATTCAAGGGCAACGCAGGTCCTGGAAGAATGGGAAGAGAAACCGTTACTGTTCAGAACCTGGTACTGGTAAAAGTTATTGAAGACAGAAACCTTCTGCTGGTAAAAGGCGCTGTTCCGGGAAACAAGGGTGGCCTGGTAAGCGTAAGATACGCAGTAAAAGGTCAGGGCAAATAGAGATAAGACTTCAGAAAGGAGGAAGCACAAATGGCAAAAGTAACAATGCTTAACATGGCAGGTGCGGAAGCAGGCGTTATCGAACTGAACGATGACATCTTCGCAATCACACCGAATGAAAACGCTGTACATGCAGTGATTAAGAATTACCTGGCGAACCAGAGACAGGGTACTCAGTCTGCCAAGACCAGAGCTGAAGTCAGAGGAGGCGGAAGAAAGCCTTTCAGACAGAAGGGAACTGGTCGCCACAGACAGGGAAGCTCCACTGACCCTTCACAGATCGGCGGCGGTATCGTATTCGCTCCGAAGCCAAGAGACTATAGATACACTCTTCCGAAGAAGGTAAGAAGACTGGCAATGAAGTCTGCATTATCTTCCAAGGTAGCTGAAAAAGAAATCATCGTATTAGACGAACTGAAATTTGATGCACCGAAGACAAAGGAAATGGTTAAGGTGCTGGAAAACGTGAAGGCCGGCAAGAAGGCACTGATCGTTATGGCTGAAAAGGACGAAAACGTTGTGAAGTCCGCAGCAAACATTCCTGGCGTAAGAACCGCACTGGTAGGCACCATGAATGTATACGAGATCATCAACCACGAAAGCTTCATCGTAACACAGGAAGCGGTTAAGAAAATCGAGGAGGTGTACATCTAATGAGAACAGCATACGACGTAATCCTCACACCGGTTATCTCCGAACAGAGCATGGACGTTGCAGCAGAGAAAAAGTACACTTTCAAAGTTGCAGTTGACGCAAACAAGACGGAAGTCAAGTCTGCTGTGGAAGAAATCTTCGGTGTTGAAGTAGCTAAAGTAAACATCATGAATTATGACGGTAAAGTAAAGAGAATGGGAAGAAATGTTGGCAGAACTGCTGCTTACAAGAAAGCAATCGTTACTCTGACTGAAAAGAGTAAGGAAATTGAATTCTTCCAGGGACTGTAATAGGAGGCAAATAGAAAATGGGAATTAAAAAATATAATCCAACGACTCCTGGTCTTAGAGGTATGACGGTTTCCACCTTCGAAGAAATCACTACCAGCACAC
>JAQXSU010000142.1 GCA_029219125.1 Bacillota bacterium | reverse complement strand
ATTTTTTGGAGGGTAATGAATTATGAAAGAGTTGTTCAAGAAATGGAACCGACTCAGTCTGGTGCAGCAGATCGTCATCGGACTGATCATAGGTATCGTACTGGCGCTGGCAGCACCGGACAAGCTGTCAGGCATCACCATCTTCGGTGATCTGTTTGTCGGTGCACTGAAGGCAGTGGCGCCGGTTCTGGTATTCTTCCTGGTTATGTCTGCGATTTCTCAGCATAAAACCGGACAGAAAACCAACATGAAACGTATTTTAGTCCTGTATCTTCTGGGAACATTCCTGGCAGGAACCATCGCTGTTGTTGTCAGCTTTATTTTCCCGACCCAGCTGGCACTGGCAGAAGGTGCTTCTGATGTGGCACCGCCGGAAGGCATCGCAGAAGTACTGCGTACACTGGTATTCAATGTGGTATCCAATCCGGTCAATGCACTGCTGAATGCCAACTACATCGGTATTCTGACCTGGGCGATTCTGCTGGGTATCGCACTGCGTCATGCTTCGGAAACCACGAAGAACTTCCTGTCTGATATTTCGGAAGCCGTTTCCCAGGTGGTTAGATGGGTGATCCGCTTCGCACCTCTGGGCGTTATGGGTCTGGTGTTCAGTTCCATCGCCACCAGCGGTCTTTCCACCCTGCTGGATTACGGCAAGCTGATTCTTGTACTGGTAGGCACCATGCTGTTCGATGCGCTGGTGATCAACCCGATTATTGTATATTTCAATACAAAGGAAAATCCGTACCCGCTGGTGCTGAAGTGCCTGAAGGACAGCGGCATCACCGCCTTCTTCACCAGAAGCTCTGCAGCCAATATTCCTGTAAATATGCGGCTGTGTGATGAACTGGGTCTGGATAAGGATACCTATTCCATTTCCATTCCTCTGGGTGCCACCATCAACATGGGCGGTGCAGCCATCACCATTTCCATTCTGACCCTGGCCGCAGCCCACACGCTGGGAATCGCAGTGGATATTCCGACTGCCATCATTCTCTGTGTACTGTCTGCCATCAGCGCCTGCGGCGCATCCGGCGTGGCCGGCGGCTCCCTGCTGCTGATTCCGCTGGCATGCTCTCTCTTCGGTATTCCGAATGATCTGGCAATGCAGGTGGTAGGCGTAGGCTTCATTGTGGGAGTCATTCAGGATTCCTGCGAAACTGCACTGAACTCTTCCACCGATGTGCTGTTTACGGCTGCAGCGGATATTGCGGAGAAGAGAAAGAGAAAATAATCCTCACGCAACTGTGGATTTGTGCGAACGGGGCTGCCTGCGGGCAGCCCCGTTCTGTTTTTTGTATGCCGCGGCATTCGTTTCGGTGGTACACTCGCGGTGAGGCTTGCAGATTTTATCCCGCCGTGGTATGATAGAGGCAATGAAAAGGAGTGACATAGTAAATGCCGAAGTCAGAAGAACAGAAACTGAAAAAGCGCACCTATGAAATGGACATGTGCAATGGTCCGGTGCTGAAGAAGATACTGATTTATTCCCTGCCGCTGATGGCATCGGGAATTCTTCAGCTACTGTTTAATGCAGCGGACATCATCGTGGTAGGTCGGTTTGCCGGGGATAACTCCCTCGCTGCCGTAGGCTCCACTTCCTCACTGATCAACCTGCTGGTGAATCTGTTTATCGGTCTCTCGGTGGGTGCCAATGTGCTGGCTGCCAGATATTACGGCGCCCGAAAGTCTGTGGCGCTGAGCCGGACCATTCACACCGCCATGCTTCTCAGCATGCTCAGCGGCATTTTTCTGACTGTGGTGGGAGCACTGGGCTCCCGGGTGCTGCTGGAAGCCATGCAGTCCCCGGAAGAAGTGCTGGGACTGGCAACCCTGTATCTGCGGATCTATTTCCTGGGCATGCCGGCCATGATGATCTATAACTTCGGTGCGGCCATCCTGCGGGCGGTGGGGGATACCCGGCGTCCTCTCTATTATCTGGCACTGGCAGGCGTGGTCAATGTGGTTCTTAATCTGATCTTCGTCATCGCACTGAAGATGGATGTGGCAGGTGTGGCAGCTGCTACGGCCATTTCCCAGTGTCTGTCTGCCGGACTGATTCTCCGGTGCATGATGCGGGAGACGGGAAGCATGAAGCTTCGTCTGAAGCTGCTGGCGATACACAGAGAAGAGCTTGTGAAGATCATGCAGATCGGGATTCCTGCGGGGTTTTCCGGAATTCTGTTCTCTCTGTCCAATGTGGTAATTCAGTCGGCCATCAACAGCTTTGGTAATATCGTGGTGGCGGGAAACTCTGCCGCTTCCAACATCGAAAACTTCGTATACGTTTCCATGAACACCTTCTATCAGGCGTGCATTTCCTTTACCAGTCAAAATGTGGGCGCCAGAAGGTATGATCGGGTGAATAAGATTCTGCTGGCCTCTGTGGGCTGTGCCGTTGTCAGCGGACTGGTCCTCGGAAATCTGGCCTATGTGTTCGGCCCTGTGCTTCTTGGTTTGTATACCACCAGCACCATCGTCATTCAGAAGGGTCTGACCCGTCTTTCCGTCATTTCCACCACCTATGCGATTTGTGGTGTGATGGATACCATGGTGGGATCCCTGCGGGGACTGGGTTATTCCGTGCTGCCCATGATCGTGTCACTGGTAGGCGCCTGCGGACTGCGTCTTCTCTGGATTGCTACCATATTCCAGCTTCCGCAGTTTCACACGCCGCAGGTCATCTACTATTCCTATCCGCTGACCTGGACCATCACTGCGCTGATTCATATTATCTGCTATCTGGTGATCCGGAAGAAGCTGAAACACCGGCTGGCCGTGGAGGAAGCAAGAAGAAGGAGAGAAAACGCATGACGCAGCGAAATCTATCTGTGAAGATCACACCTATGCGGGCCATCGGATACGTGCGTTCGGATTTTCCCGCAAAATTTGGGATCCCGCGGCAGAGCGGCCTGGTGGACACCAGGGCGGAGGTGGTTTTGGTTCCGCCATACAACCAGCCGGAAGCGGTGCGTGGGCTTACGGATTTCAGTCATGTGTGGCTTCTGTGGGAATTCTCGGAAAATGTGCGGGAAGACGGCAGCTGGTCGGCCACGGTTCGTCCTCCAAGGCTGGGAGGAAATGTGAGAAAAGGCGTGTTTGCCACCCGGTCTCCGTTTCGGCCCAATCCCATCGGCCTTTCCTGCGTGAAGCTGGAAGGCATTTCCTTTGAGGAAGAGGGAACGGTGCTTCATGTGACCGGTGCGGATCTGATGGACGGTACGCCGGTCTACGACATCAAGCCATATGTGGCCTATTCCGATTCCATACCGGATGCGGCGGGCGGATTTACGGAAAAAGTGCGGGATTACCGGCTTGCGGTGGAGATTCCGCAGCCGCTTCTGGAAAAGATCCCCCGGGAACTGCAGGAAACGGTACGGCAGCTGTTAGCACAGGATCCCAGACCTTCCTATCAGGAAGATCCGGAGAGAATCTACGGCATGCCCTACGGTGGGATGGATCTTCGGTTCCGGGTGGAAGAAGGCACTCTGACGGTGGTTTCTGTGGAACCGTTTCAGCCGGAAACCGAGGCCGGACAGGAGAAAAAACAAAAAAAATAAATTTTAGGAAGAAGAATACTTGAAAAAATAAGCCATTGGGGAAAATCGTTGATTTTCCCTTTTTGTTTTTTTATGATAGTGCCGTAAACGAAACGTGTACCGAAACATGAAGAAAGGACAGAGATATGATTATCGCACAGCAGAATGGAAGAACCACCATCGGCGCACCGGACAAGCTGTTTGGGGTTTCCTCCAGAGCAAAAGAACGTATCGCACAAATCGGAAAAGAAAACGTCATCGATTCGACCATCGGTGTTTTATTAAATGATGAAGGTAAGCTCGTGGTGCTGGATTCCGTCATGGAAGCCATCCGCGCCCTGTCCCCGGAGGATTATGCAGCCTATGCGCCGATCCTGGGAACGCCGGCCTATCTGGAAAGTGTGAAAAAAGCCGTTTTTCTGGATGAAATGCCGGAAAATGTTTATGTGGAAGCCTGCTACACGCCGGGCGGCACCGGCGCAATCCGCAATGCTATCTCCGGCTACACGAAACCGGGGGATAAGATCCTTACATCCGACTGGCACTGGAATCCATATAATCTGGTGGCGAAGGAACTGGGAAGAGAAGTGGCCACATATACACTCTTCAATGAAGAGAATAAGTTCAATGGGCCGTCCTTCGGAGAAAAGCTGGAAGAAATCCTGTCCGCACAGGACGAGATCGTCATCATCATCAATACACCGGCCCACAACCCGACGGGATACACCTTCACGGAGGAAGACTGGAATCAGGTACTGGAGACAGTATCTGCATATTCTGATAAAAAAATCGCTCTGGTGGTGGATATCGCCTACCTGGATTTCTCCGGGGATGCAAAAGAATACCGTTTCTTCCTGAAGAAGCTGGAAGGGCTGCCGCAGAACATTCTGCCGCTGATCGCCTTCAGTGCATCCAAGGGATATACCATGTACGGCATGCGCTGCGGCGCGCTGCTCTGCATGGCGCCGACGGCGGAAATTGCCAAAGAATTCAAAGACGTAATGAGCGTGGAATGCCGGGCCAGCTGGTCCAACGGCAACCGGGCGGCCATGACGGTGCTGGCCTCCATCCTGCAGAACCCGGAATTAAAGCAGAAAGTTGACGAAGAGAGAGAGTCCTACCTGCGGATTTTGCGGGAAAGGGGAGAGGTCTTTATGGCGGAAGCAGAAAAAGCCGGCCTGAAAACCTGCCCGTATGACTCCGGTTTCTTCGTGACCATTCCGTGCGCTAATCCGGAAAAGGTGGGCGAGACCCTGCAGACATTCAACATCTTTACCATTCCGCTGGGGCCTGGCGTGCGGGTTTCCGTGGCATCCAACACAGTAGAGGAATGCAGAAAAATGCCTGCAAAAATTAAAGAAGCAATTGAACTCTGTAAATGATAAAACCTACTCCAAAAACAGAACTGCGCGGAAGAATTTCTGTGCGGTTTCTGTTTTTTGCTGACAAATGTCTTATTTTGTGGTATATTTTTAAAGGAGTGAATTGAAACTCTGACTTGCAGAATTGGAGACATTTATGAGAAGCTTAGATGAAGTAGACAAAAAAATTCTGAACCGGCTGCGGCAGAACGGACGTATTTCCCTGAAAGAACTGTCGGCGGAGGTGTTTCTGACCATGCCGGCGGTATCGGCCCGCATTGAAAAACTGGAGCGTGAAGGCTATATCAAAGGATACCATGCGGAGGTAAATCTGGAGAAACTGGGATACGGGATCAAGGCGTTTATTCTGATCACGGTGAAGCCGGAGGATAACAAGAAGTTTTATGAGTTTGTCCGGGGAGAACGGTGCATACTGGAATGCAATCATATCACCGGCAACTATTCCATGATATTAAAGGCTGTTTTTTCGTCCACAACCCTGCTGGATGAGTTTTTGGGCAGACTGCAGAGTTTCGGTAAGACTGAAACCCATGTGGTCTTCTCAACGGCTGTGGAACGGTATTAGGAGAACAGTGCAGGAGGTAAAAGCAAATGAAAAATCCTATTGGAATTATCGGCGGTATGGGACCTATGGCGTCTCAGCTGTTTTATAAAATGGTGACGGAGCACACCGCAGCGGAAAAGGATCAGGATCATATCAATCTGATTCTTTTATCGGATGCGTCCATGCCGGATAGAACCGGCGCCATCCTCAGCCATCAGTATGACGGACCTTACAATCAGATGCTGGAGGATGCCAGATTCCTGGAACATGCAGGATGTAAGGCCATCGCCATCACCTGCAACACGGCACATTTCTTCGCAGATATGATTGCTGATAAGATTGGTATCCCCATTCTGCATATGATCCGGGAAACAGCAGCTGCAGCGGCTGAACGCTGCGGAGCCGGTGCGGTGGTGGGTATCATGGCCACCGATGGAACGGTGCAGACAGGCCTGTATCAGAAAGAACTGGAAGCCCAGGGACTGAAGCCTTTCACCCCATGTGCGGAGATTCAGAAGGAGGTCATGCATCAGATTTACGACCGGATCAAGAACGGACAGGATTATGATGCGGAAAGCTGGAAACGGATTGAGGAAGAATACCGCAGTGCCGGTTGTAAAACAGTTCTGCTGGCCTGTACGGAGCTTTCCGTCATCAAAGCGGATGAAGGACTGGATGACTGGTTTATGGATCCCATGGAGACCCTGGCCAGGAAGGTCATTGAATGCGCAGGTAAGGAATATAAATAAACAGGAGCTGCAGAATTCACAGAAATCGCAGAGCGGTGAGAAAGACCTCACCGCTCTTTTTTTCTGCAAAATAAAACGGATGAAACGAATATAAATAAGACAAAAAGAGATTTATTTTACTGTATATGGAATTTACATCCTGCAAACTATTGGTTCATCCTTGGCACAGTTCTTGCTAAATTTATTTCTGTACGTACAAAAGATCGATCACTTCATATCTAGGCATGAAATCAACATGCATGAAAGAAAGGAAAGAAAGGAGAAAAAACATGAGTACGGATAATAAACCGGCTAAAGTCGAAATGAAAAAAGAAATCGGCGTATTCGGCGGTATCAGTATTATCGGCGGTATTATGATCGGCTCAGGTATCTTCTATCTGGGTTCTTATGTATTACAAAGAACCGGAATGAGCATGGGTCTGGCTCTTCTTTGCTGGATCATTGGTGGTATCGTATCAATTCTTGGAGGACTCTGCTTCGCAGAACTGGGAGCCTGTGATCCGAAGTCCGGCGGAATGGTCGTATATCTGAACCGGGCATTTCACCCATCGGTAGGTTACAGCTTTGGTTTTACCAGCTGGATTATCAGTGGCTCCGGTTCCATTGCGGCGCTGGCAATTGCACTTCCGACCGCACTGAGAAACTTCTTCGATTTATCTGATGTAGCTGTTAAGGTGATCGCCATCGTGCTGATCGTCGGTCTGACAGCATATAACTGTCTTGGCATTAAAATGGGATCCATTCTTCAGAATGTGTCCATGGTTGCCAAGCTGATTCCGATCGCAATCATTCTGCTGGCAGGACTGTTCCTGGGCAAACAGACTCCGGACCTGTCTCTTGTTCCGGAAGGTACCGATGTAAGCTTCGGCGGCATGCTGGGCATGATCGCTTTCGCAACGGTTGCAACCCTGTGGGCATATGAAGGCTGGACCAATCTGAATCCGGTTGCGGAAGAAATGAAGAATCCGGGCAGAGATCTGCCGAGAGCACTGATCATCGGTATCAGTGCCATCACCGTGCTGTATACGCTGTTTAACTTTGCAATCTACAGAGTACTGCCGCAGGAACAGGTTGTAGATATGATCAACAATGATAACCTGTATCTGGGCACGGAAGTAGCGAAGAACCTCTTTGGAAATGCAGGCGGCGGCCTGATTCTGGCGACGCAGCTGATTGCCATCTTCGGTTCTCTGAACGGCATGATCATCGCATTCCCGAGATATTACTATGAAATGGCTCTGGACGGTCACTTCTTTAAAAACCATGCGAAACTGCACCCGAAATATGCAGTACCTCACGTAGCACTGATTTCTCAGGCTGTCATCTCCATCGTTCTGGTTCTGCTGAGAAATCTGGACCAGCTGACTTCACTGGTGGTATTCGCAGGTATGGTATATAATGTACTGGTTATTGTAGCTGTCATCATTTACAGAAAGAAATTCCCGGATATGGAAAGACCATATAAGGCATGGGGATATCCTGTAACTGTTGTCATCGCAGTCATCCTGTTCGGCGCACTGATGATCAATACGCTGGTGGAAGATCCTGTTACCGCACTGGTCGGCCTGGTTGTTCCTGCAATCGGTGTGGCGGTATGGTATGCGTTTGATCGCAAACTGAAAAATGAAGGAAAATAGAAATAATGTCTCCTTTGTCAATTTTATACATCTAGTTCCTTACAATAAAACAGCCTCCTGCGGTATGCCGCGGGAGGCTGTTTTTATAGAAGAATCGGTTCTGCTGTCTTATTCTGTCTGGTATTCTGTCTGACTGTCCAGCTGATCCAGCCGTTTGATTCCGTCTTCTGTGATGGAAGTACCGCGGCGTCCTTTTTCGATGCGGATCAGACCTTCTGATTCCATTTCGCTCAGAATACCCCGGAGTTTACCGTCGCTGACCATCAATCCATTTTCCCGGAGATGATGAAGCATTTCCGGGCGGCCCGTACTGTGACTGCTGGAAGCACGTCTGTACAGCAGTTCCAGCAGAAGGTATTCTGTGCGCTGCCGGTAGTTGATATTCTGGAATCTATGTTTTGGCAGGGAGGATTCTCCTGCAGTCTGAGTCTGCGAGCCAGTGTCAGATGATGCAGGGTGAACAGAAGTGCCGAGAGAAGGAAACGAGCCCAGCGCTTTGAAGAATGTTGCAGAATTCTCCAGTTCTCTCACATTTCCCGGCCAGTCATAAGCACAAAGAATTTCTTTCTGACTGTCGCTGATATTCTGATAATCTGATTCAGTAAAGAAACGCAGCAGCGGCAGGATATCATCTCTCCTTGCCCGCAGAGGCGGAATTTCAAGCGGTATTACGCTGAGACGGTAAAAAAGATCCTCCCTGAATTTCCCTTCGGAAACCATCTTTTTCAGATCCTTGTTGGTGGCGGTTATGACACGCACATCAATATTTATGATCTTATCGCTGCCGATCCGCATGATCTGCTTTTCCTGCAGCACGCGAAGAAGTCTGGACTGAAGGCCGGGGGAAATGTCACCGATCTCATCTAAAAAGATCGTTCCGGTATTGGCTTGTTCGAAGAGACCAAGCTTGCCTTTTTTCTGCGCACCGGTGAAAGAACCTGGTTCATAGCCGAAAAGTTCACTTTCCAGCAGGTTTTCCGGCAGAGCGGCACAGTTTATGGCAATGAAGGGTTTGCTCTGACGCTGCGAATAATTGTGAATCGACTGTGCAAACAGCTCCTTTCCGGTACCGCTCTCCCCGTGAATGAGAATGGTATAGTCAGTAAGCGCGGCTTTCTTGGCAGTGGCGATGCATTGAGTCATTACCTCCGTATGGCATACGATGTCGCTGAAATGGTACTTGGCGTAAATTCCCTTTTCGCGAATCTTTCGATTCAATTGATTTTCCGCTTCGCGGATTTCCTGTTCATCACGCAGCGAAATGATGTATCCGAGCTTTTCGTCGTGGTTGCCCAGATAAATGCGATCCATCAGATAGTTGGTTTCGCCGATGGTGAAGAGCAGATTTTTCCCTTCCTTCCCCTCAAAATCCGGAAGTTCGGCATCGTCAAACATGCGGTGGGCTCTTTGATTCTCGAAGAGTACGCTGCCCTGGGCGTCAAAAGCGAGAATCGCAAAACCGGATTCTGAAATCAGTTCGTTCATGACCAGACTTTTTACATAGCTTTCGAGATAGTTGTTGTGTGAATTCATGCTGGGTTCCACAACCTTCTGCAGGTAGTGAATCAGATTGGTGGAGATGGTCTCACTTTCCAGCTGCAGCATGTCGGCAAGCCGGATCAGCGTATCAAAACCGATCTCACGATAGCCGATATTGAGAATATGTTTTATCTCAGGGGGCACCAGTGGTACCTCATCGGGTGTGATGGCATATGAGATATCTTCATATGCACCGGCAAGATATTCTTCCTGATCAAACGGAATCAGATTGAAATGAAATATACCCAGCTCATAGAACATATATAGAGTCTCCATGGTAGAAACTTTCGAATCGTTGACCAGAAGTACGTCCTCATTTTTGGGAATCTGTAAAAGATCAGGAAGATGGTGCCTGCTGATACTTCGAGTCAGCACGATCAGATTCTGAGATTCCTGTATGAATGGACGCACTTGTGTCAGCAGCTGCTGACCGTTGAGCAGAATCGCATCAGCCAGGATCTTATCACCGGGCTGAAGCTGGTTGAAAAAGTATGGCTGCAGGAGCACGCTTCCGGCGAAGACTTCTTCAATTTCCCGCTCAATGTGAGTCATAGCCTCCCGGTTATCCGGATTGTTGTAAACGATTGCGATCTTTTTCATAGATTTCGCCTCCTTGCACTTTTATTTTAACATAAGAGCGTGAAAAAAACAAGAAAAACGGATTAAATGGGATATAGAATTATATTGATGAGTGAAATGTGAGGGAAACATCTTTTGCAGCACTGTAATTTTCAGTGAAAACGTGAAGGGTGTGGAAGAATCCCTTTGGCATGATAGTTGCAATTATATGAAAACATATAATTGGCTGTTCTGAATTTATATACACTGAATTGAAAGGAAGGTTGGTATCATGGGATTACCACATAATTGTAAGTTGGATCTTCACTCTAAGTGGAAGCACGGTGCACGGAATCTGATTACGGATGTTCCGGGGGTGAAAGTAGGAAATGTAACGGTAAATGACGGAGATATTCATACCGGTGTACCGGCCGTTCTGCCCCATGAAGGAAATATCTTTCAGGATAAGGTCATGGCAGGTGTATCTGTCATCAACGGTTTCGGGAAAAGCATCGGTCTGCTCCAGCTGGATGAACTGGGAACCATTGAAACACCGATCATTCTGACAAACACGCTGAGCATTGGCACGGCATGGAACGCCCTTACGAAATATATGCTCCGGCAGAACGAGGATATCGGGGTATCAACCGGTACGGTCAACTGCATCATTACAGAATGTAATGACGGCCGCATGAACGATATCCGGGGACTCCACGTAACAGAAGAACATGTGGAGGAAGCCCTGAAGCGGGCCGATGTGGATTTTGAGGAGGGAGCTGTCGGCGGAGGCACAGGCATGGTATGCCTGGGACTG
>JAQXSU010000141.1 GCA_029219125.1 Bacillota bacterium | reverse complement strand
GTTGCCCATGCTTTTCTGAAAATAACGCTGTTTATGAGCGCAGGTGCGATTTTCGTCACAACGGGTCTGTCGGAGATCTCTGCCATGAAGGGACTGGCGAAGCGGATGCCGGTGACGTTTACCTGCTTTACGGTGACTTCTCTGGGTCTGGCAGGTCTGCCGCTGATGGCAGGCTTCGTCAGCAAGCTGAACATTCTGGAAGGTGCCTGGATGGCGGGAAAACCGCTGTTTGTGGTGACTCTGGTGGCGGCTGCCCTGCTGGCGCTGAGCTATCTGATGCCGGTGGTGCAGATTGCTTTCGGGAAAGGAAATGCGGGTCAGAACTGCGGAGAAGGTCATGGGAATCATCACGGTCACGGCAATGACCACGGCCACGGGGATGACCAAGGTCATCGCCACGGGAAACCGGGCTTCGATGCTGCCCCTGCCATGCTGGTACCGCTGGTGCTTACGACAGTAATTGCAGTGATTCTGGGCATCCTGCCGAACGCAGGACTCCATTTATATGACCTGGCACAGATGGCGGCGAGAGCCATCACGGAAGGAGGTATGTGAAATGGGCAATAAGAAAAAAGCATATCTTTTTCTCGGCATATTCCTGCTGGCAATGGTTCTGATTGAAGTGCTGTTTGCCCATCCCCATTACCATATGCCGTGGAACGTGATCCCGGGTGCGGATATTCTCATCGGATTCGCCGGTGCCTGGCTCCTGATCTTCCTGGCGAAGATCCTCATGGCTCGTCTGCTGCAGCGAGATGAAGATTATTACGAGAAGGGAGGCGGCAAAGATGCATAACTTCCTTCTGTCCGGCGGCTTTCTGCAGCCGGGACTGATTCTGATTCTCTGCGGGCTTCTGTGTCTCGTGGTGCCGCAGATGGTGCGGCGTGTGCTGGTACTGGTCTGTCCGCTGCTGAGTCTGACGGCGGTGCTGATGTCCGGTGCAGATAAACTGTCCGTCATGTTCGGCATTATTTTTTCCGTAATCTCCTTCATAGCAGCACTGTACAACCTGTCGGTAAAAGACCGGTTTGAGGTGGCAGCGGAGACGGTCTATGCCGGAGCGTCCCTCAGTGCAGTCTTCGCATCCGGTTGGATCAGCATGATCATCTACTGGGAACTGATGGCAGTATCCTCCTGGCTGACCCTGGTTTCTGCCAGAACAAAAGAAGCGACCAAAGCCGGGTTCCGCTATCTGATGGTACATATGCTGGGCGGAAATCTTCTCCTTGCCGGCATCGTGATTAAGATGACGGAAGGCAGCAACATGCTTCAGTGCCTGACCTCGCAGCCCCATGATGCCGCTTTCTGGCTGATTCTGGCCGGTGTGGCAGTCAATGCGGCTATTCCGCCCCTTCACGCCTGGATTGCAGATGCCTATCCGGAATCCACCATGGGCGGCACGGTCTATATGGGTTCCTTTACCACCAAGGTCGGTGTTTACTTCCTGATCCGCCTGTTTGCAGGGACGGAGCTTCTGCTGTACTTCGGCGTGTTCATGGCATTGTTCGGCGCCTGTATGGCACTGATGGAAAACGATCTGCGTCGGCTTTTCTCCTATCATATCGTCAGCCAGGTGGGATATATGGTTGCGGCGGTTGCACTGGGAGGAGCACTGGGAATCGATGGTGCGGCGGCGCATGCGTTTAACAATATTTTATATAAGGGTACATTGCTCATGTGCGCAGGGACTGTAATCTCTGTCACAGGAAAGCGAAAGATCAGTCAGCTGGGCGGTCTGGGAAAGAAAATGCCCCTGACGGCGGGTTGTTTTCTCATTGCGTCCATGGCCATCGCCGGCTTCCCGCTGCTGAACGGATTTGTCAGCAAATCCCTGATCATGAATGCGGCAGCTGAAAGCGGAATCCACTGGGCGGAGCTTCTGCTGATGGTGGCAAGCGTTGGTACGCTCATGTCCATCACTCTGAAGATCAATTATTTCGTGTTCTGGGGCAAAGCAGATTCGCCGGAGGCATCTCTTACGGCAGAGGGTCTGACGGTGAGCGAGGATTCTGTGCCTCTTTCCCGCAAAATTGCCATGGCCCTTGGCGCTGCGGGCTGCGTTGTATGCGGCATTTTCCCGAATCTGGTCTACAGCCTGACGCCTTACGGCAGCGACGGTCACCCGTTTACGGTGGATCATGTGACTCAGTACATGGAGCTCTTCGCTGCAGCGGCCATCGGCTTCCTCATGTATCTGTCCCATATGAAACCTCACGAACAGCTGACGCTGGATATCGACTGGCTGTATCGCAAGCCTCTGAAGACACTGATTTCCTGGCTGTCACGGGCAGTGGACGGAGTGCGCAGGGGCATCGGAGACGGACTGGGAGTCCTGATCCGAAATGGGAACCGGTATCTTCATGCACCCGGCCTGCTGCTGCAGGAGTGGTTCGGAAAGAAACCGCCTGCACCGCGGAACTGCCTGGAGGACGACGATGTGCTGCAGAAACCTGCCGGCTGGCTGGTGGGTGTAAATTTCGCAGTTTTCCTTGCAGTTGTGCTCTTTGTGTTTTATAATAGGTAACAGCAGACCGGTCTGTCCCTGTCGGGCAGGCCGGTTCTTTCTGTGAGAAAGGAACGACTGAAATGAATGACATCAGAGCAGAATACGAACGAAAGAAACAGACCGTCGAACAGATTTTGGAAAAAATCCGGTCCGGCGATAAGATTTTCGTAGGATTTTACGGAGGCGAGCCGCGGACGATTTTGCGCAGAATCCATGAGATTGCACCACAGGTTTCGGATGTGGAAATCTGGAAAGCCACGGACATGGAGGATTTCCCGGTATTTACGGATCCGGCCATGGAAGGGCATTTCGAAATGAAATCCATCTTTTACGGGAAGACGGCCCGGGAAATTTCAAAAAACCGGCCGGTGGACTATTTCCCCAACGATCTGCACAGCTGCATGCGGCTGAAGAATGAACAGGATCCGTGTAACGTGTTCATGGTGACAGCAGCGCCGATGGATGAAGACGGGTATTTTACCCTGGGAAGCTGGGTGCAGATCGAACGGGACGCACTGGAAGCAGCGGACACGGTGATTCTGGAAGTAAATCCCAATGCGCCGCGGACCTTCGGCGACACGGCGATTCATATCAGCGAGGTGGACTGGATCCTGGAGACAGATGCGGCACTTCCTGAAATGCCGGAAATCCCGTTTACACCGGTGGAAGAGGCCATCGGTGAGAATGTGGCAGAACTGATCCGCGACGGCGACTGTATTCAGCTGGGCATCGGCGGAACCTCCAATGTGGTGGCCCGCAAACTGGTGGACAAGCGAGATCTTGGAATCCATTCGGAGATGTTCACGGATTCTATGATGGAGCTGATGAAAAAAGGTGTGATCAACTGCAGCCGGAAGAACCTGAATCCGGGTCTGGCAGTGGCTTCCTTTGCCTGGGGAAGCCGGCAGCTGTACGATTTTATCGACGGAAACCGGGACATCGTATTCCGGCGGAGTTCCTATGTGAACGATCCGTTCATCATCGCACAGAATGACAATATGGTATCCATCAACACGACGCTGCAGGTGGATCTGACCGGACAGGTCTGCAGCGAAAGCATCGGACCGCGCCAGTACAGCGGTACAGGAGGCGCTTTTGATTTCGCTTACGGTGCGCTCCATTCCCGGGGCGGCAGGGGAATCGTTGCAGTACAGTCTACTGCGAAAAATGGAACCATATCCAGAATTTCGCCGCTGCTGACGGAAGGTGCCATGGTAAGCATAACCAGGAATGTGGTAGATAATATCGTAACAGAATACGGCGTGGCGCCCATGCGGGGCAGGACGGTACGGCAGCGGGTGCAGAACCTGATTGCCGTGGCACACCCGGATTTCAGAGAAGAACTGAAAAAGCAGGCGGAGTATCTGATGCTCTGGTAAGATAATATGGGAGAAATATGATGAAAGAAATCAAGAATGTAACCATTGTGGGCATGGGCGCCCTGGGGTTGCTTTACGGCAGCATGATGGCAGCAGGCGGGGCGCAGGTGCGCTATGTGGTGGATGCAGAACGATATGTACGTTATCAGGACATGGAAGTTACCTGCAACGGAGAACTTTTCCGCTATCAGCTGGTAAAGGATACGGAGGCAGAGCCGGCAGATCTGGTTCTGACCGCTGTGAAAGGCACCGGCCTTGCGGCTGCGCTGGATACCATGGCAGGCTGCGTGGGACCGGAGACTGTGATTCTTTCCGTGCTCAACGGAATTTCCAGTGAGGAGATCCTCGGAGAACGGTTCGGCAGAGAGAAGGTGATCCACACTGTGGCACTGGGTATGGATGCCATGAAATTCGGAAACAGCCTGCAGTATACCCAGACGGGTAAGCTGCACATCGGCCTGGCACCGGGAGAATGTACGGAGAATCTGGAAGCGGTGAAGGCATTTTTTGACCGGACCGGTGTGGGATATGTGGAGGAAGACGATATTCTGCGTCGCATGTGGAGCAAGTTCATGCTCAATGTAGGCGTCAATCAGACATGCATGGTCTATGGAACCACCTATGGCGGCGTGCTGGCGAACGGTGAGCCAAACCGGACCATGATCTCTGCCATGCGGGAAGTCATCGCTCTTGCCGGTGCGGAAGGAATCAGTCTGACGGAAAATGACCTGAATCAGTACATCGAAATCACCCGTACCCTGCTTCCGGACGGAACCCCGTCCATGGGACAGGATCGGATCAACCGGAAGCCTTCCGAAGTGGAGCTGTTCGCCGGCACCGTGATGCGTCTGGCGGAAAAACACGGACTTTATGTGCCGGTCAACCGGTTCCTGTACGAGAGGGTGCAGGAAATCGAGAAGGAATACAGATAACCAGAAAAAAAGGGCCGCTTTCCGGGTGAAGGAAGCGGCCTTGATTTTTATGGTGTATGCTTACTCTATACATTAAACAGGAAGTTGACCACGTCGCCGTCCTGCATGACATATTCCTTGCCTTCCGAGCGGATGTAGCCTTTTTCCTTGGCAGCGGAAAGACTGCCGCCCACTTCCATCAGCTTGTCATAGGCGATGGTTTCCGCACGGATGAAGCCTTTTTCGAAGTCAGTGTGAATCTTTCCTGCTGCGCCCGGTGCTTTGGTTCCACGCTTGATGGTCCATGCACGGCATTCATCTTCACCGGCCGTCAGGAAGGAGATCAGGTTCAGCAGAGCATAGGATGCTTTGATCAGCTTATCCAGACCGGATTCCTCGATACCCATTTCTTCCAGGAACATAGCCCGTTCTTCATCCTCCAGTTCTGCCATTTCCGCTTCAATCTCTGCGCAGATGACAACCACCTGGGCGCCTTCTGCTTCGGCGATTTCACGGACCTGCTGTACATATGGGTTGGAATCTGCATCAGCAACTTCGTCATCGGATACATTTGCCACATAGATGATCGGCTTGTAGGACAGGAGCCCCAGAGACTTCACAAAATCTTCCTCTTCCTCGTCCAGTTCCATGGCGCGGGCATTTTTTCCTTCGCCCAGCCATTCGTAGATCCGGTTCAGCAGATTCAGCTCACCCTGCATCTGCTTGTCTGCTTTGGCCATTTTCGCCGTCTTCTGAATGCGGCGGTCCAGAATTTCCATATCGGACAGCAGCAGCTCGGTGTTGATGGTGTCGATGTCAGAGGCAGGATCGATCCGGCCGTCCACATGGACGATATTATCATTCTGGAAGCAGCGGACCACATGGACGATGGCTTCCACTTCGCGGATGTGACCCAGGAACTTGTTCCCCAGACCTTCGCCTTTGGATGCGCCCTTTACCAGACCTGCGATGTCGCAGAACTCGATGGTGGCATAAATGGTCCGCTTCGAGTTATAAATCTCATGGAGCTTCGTGACTCGCTGATCCGGTACGGTAACCACGCCTACATTGGGCTCGATGGTACAGAAAGGATAGTTGGCCGCTTCTGCACCGGCCTTGGTGATGGCGTTAAACAGGGTACTTTTCCCTACATTTGGCAATCCTACAATACCTAATTTCATTATTCATTCTCCTTGTTTTCTGTTTTATCATTCAAATTCGCTGCATTCGTCAAATGCGCTGTATTCGTGCGATGCTTCATTAAAATCCAGTAGATTACAGCCAGTCCTGCGATGAGGCAGAGACTGAGGACCTGCGCCTGCCGCAGCGGGCCGATCATCAGACTGTCTGTCCGCAGACCTTCCACAAAGAAGCGCTCTACGGAATACAGAATGCCGTAGAGGCACAAAATCTGTCCGTTGAATTTCCGGTGGTTTCTGTCAAGCCACAGCAGAAACCAGAACAGCAGGAAGCACCAGATGGATTCGTACAGGAAAGTCGGGTGATAGCCGACGCCATCGATAATCTGTGCCCATGGCAGATCTGTCGGGCCGCCGTGGGCCTCCTCGTTAAAGAAGTTTCCCCACCGGCCGATGGACTGGGCCAGGGCAATGGTGGGTGCCACCAGGTCGGCGGCATTGAGAAAGTTCACTTTATGATGGCGGCAGACGAAGTATGCCACGATGAAGCAGGCAATCAGTCCGCCGTGGACTGCCAGTCCGCCGCTTCTGGTGTCGAAGATCTTCATCCAGTCTCCGGCATAGTTCTCCCAGCTGAAAATAACATAGTAGGCCCGTGCGCCGATGATGGCTGTGGGAACCATGAAAATGACCAGATCCAGAATGAAATCCGGCTGTATGTCATGCTCCTTTGCGCGGAAGTAGCAAATCAGTGTCGCGATGAAAAAACCAAGTCCGATCAGAAGGCCATACCACATGACATCCAGTCCGAAAATGGAAAATGCGACCCGGTCGGGTGCAATCATAGTCTCAAATCTCCTTATATTAAAATATCCAATAAATTCACCCATATATTATACAAAAAAAAGTGTTAATTGTCATCAAAGTTTGGTACAATTTTTATATGAAGTACGAGAAAATCATGAAAGCACAATTTATGGCCAGGCCCAACCGGTTCATTGCCGAAGTAAAGCTGGCCGACGGGACGGAAACAAGGGCCCATGTGAAGAATACCGGAAGATGCAGGGAACTTCTGCAGCCCGGTGCGACAGTCTGGCTGGAGGATCATACAGAGAGAATGGGGAGCAGGAAGCTGGCCTATTCTCTCATTGGCGTGGAAAAACTGCTGAAAAGCGGATCCGTGCTCATGGTGAACATGGATTCCCAGGCACCAAATAAGGTGGCGGCGGAGGCACTGAAAGACGGAACGATTTGCCTTCCGGATATGTCCAATCTGACGGTAGTAAAAGGGGAGAAAACCTTCGGCAATTCCCGGTTTGATTTCTATGTGGAGGATGCAGACGGAAAGAAAGGATATCTGGAAGTAAAGGGTGTTACGCTGGAAGAAGACGGGCTGGTCCGCTTCCCCGATGCGCCCACGGAGCGTGGTGTAAAACATGTGGAGGAACTGATTCGCGCCAGAGAAGAAGGACACTTTGCATATGTACTCTTCATCGTGCAGATGGAGGGAATGCGGGTCTTCATGCCCAACGATGATACCCACCGGGCCTTCGGAGATGCCCTGCGCCAGGCGCAGCGTGCCGGTGTACACATTCTGGCATACCAGTGCCATGTGACGGAGGACAGCCTGCAGGTAAGCATACCCCTTCCGGTCCGGCTGTCTGACGGAGAGCAGTGCGGTGCAGAAGTGCAGGGCATAGAAACGGGTGCAGACCGGTGAAAAAAATTTTAAAACCATGAAACTTTTCCGTTATCTGCAGCGTCTAAAAATATGTAACAGCAGCAGGGGGAACTTTGGATGAAAAACAGCAGAGAATTGCTGGTGGAAAAAATTCTCATAGAGAATTACGAGAAATATTACAGGCTGGCATTCAGCTATGTTCATAACGAAGCAGATGCGATGGATATCGTGCAGGAGGGCGCCTGCAAAGCCATGCTGAAATGGGAGAGTCTGGAGCGGGAGGATTTTGCGGAGACCTGGATCTACCGGATCATGCTCAACGAAATATTCAGCATGCTGCGAAAGCGAAGCCGGGAACAGGAACGCATGACAGACACAGACTGCCTGGAAGAAATGCCGGCCGACGCACCGACGGACAGCCTTCCGCTGCGGGAAGCACTGGACAGGCTCCCGCCAAAGGATAAGGCACTGGTGGAGCTGCGGTATTTCGAGGATCTGAAGCTGGAGGAGATCGCCGGCATCCTGGATGAAAATCTGAGCACCGTGAAGAGCCGACTCTACCGCACCCTGCAGAAGCTGAGGATTACGCTGGAAGAATAGGAAAGAGGGTAAAATGGAAAATCTGGATGAAATGAAGAAGGAATATCTGTCTGTTGAACCGCCGCCGGAGGGAAAGGAACGCATGAAAGAGACGATTGCACGTGCGAAGGCAGAAAACAGAGAGAAGCGGCAGAAACGCCGATGGAAAGCCTGGGGAAGCGGACTTGCGGCAGCGGCAGCCATCATCGTGCTGCTTCCGAACATCAGCAGCAGTGCAGCCTATGCCATGAGCAGCGTGCCGGTTCTGGGGCAGATCATAGAGGCGGTGACCTTCCGTGAGTATGCTGCGGAGTCTGAGGATGGTAGGTTTGAAGCAGATGTGAAGATTCCGGAGCTGAGAGCATCTGACGGACTGTCAGTTGACGCTGAGCAGCTGAAGCGGATCAATGATGAGATCCGGCAGATTGCCCAGGAAATGATCGACGAGTTTGAGATCAACATGGCTGAAGAGGCAAGCTATGAGCAGCTGATGATCAAATACGAAATCCTGGACACAACGGATGACTACTTCTCGCTGAAACTGATCACCTATCACGGAGCGGGATCCGGCTATCAGAAAGACTACTATTATACGCTGGACCTGGAGACCGGAAAGCAGCTGACCCTGGCGGATCTGTTCCCGGCGGGCGCAGACTTCATCACGCCGATCAGTGAAAATATTAAAGAGCAGATGCGAAGACGCATGGAAGAAGACGAAAACAAGGTTTACTGGGTGGATGCGGAGGACGGAATCGGATGGGTATTCGATGCGATCCCGCCGGATCAGTCCTTCTATGTGAACCGTGACGGGCATCTGGTCATCACATTCTCGGAAGGAGATGTGGCACCGATGTACATGGGATGCGATGAATTCGTGATCCCTGATACAGTGACTGAGAATATAAAATAAGAGATAAGATGAGGAGAAAGAAAAGTGAAATCTGTTTGCAAAAGGGTATTTTATATATTTTTACTTCTGCTGCTGTGCGCTGCTCTGGCAGGCTGCGGCGGAGACAGTGCGAAAGACTATCAGATCAATGAAGCTGACTTCATGTCTGCAATGCTGAGCCAGGTGTCATTTGATTGTGACATGTATCAGGTAAAGCCGGACAGTGTGGAAAACTTCTTTACGCTGGAGGAGGGCACTACAGCCATGGTGTTTATGGGAAGCGGTTCCTATGCGGATCATGCGGGAATTTTCACTTCGCCGGATGCAGAAACTGCGGCAAAAACCCTGGAAATGGTGCAGACCTACGTAGAGGATCTGAAGCATTCTTTCGAGGATTACCTGCCGGAGGAAGCAGCGAAGATTGACGGTGCTGTGGCGGAGCAGAAAGGGCGTTATGTCGTCCTCTGCATTACTTCCGATGACGGCGCAAAATCCTTCATCCAGGACTATTTCGACCAGTTCGGGGAAAGTGGTTCGGCAGGGGAGAAAGGTGAAGGCCCTTCGGGAGAGCCGGCAGAAAACAGTGATGCTGCAGATTCGGAAGGAGAATCGGCAGGAGGGGAGAATGCAGGGGATAATACCGGTGAGGCCGCAGAGACATCCTATCCTGTGATAGAGAAGGAAGGCGAGGTGGAAACCTACGGCTATGTAATCGCCGTGGGTGATACAGCATATGAGCTGTATTCCTATTCCGGAAAAGCAGCAGAAAAATACGCAGAAGCCATCAACGGGGCAGCAGAGTCGCTGAAGGGAGAAGCGAAGGTCTATGACGTTCTGATTCCACTTGGTTCCGGCATTACGCTGCCGGACAGGCTCTACGGCGAAATTCCGTCCGAAAGTCAGAAAAAAGCACTCCAGTCCATCGGTGAGAAAATGAGCGATGACGTGACGGTGGTCAATCCATATGAAAACCTGATGAAACACAGGGATGAGTATATCTATTTCCGTACCGACCACCACTGGACCGCAGATGGGGCATACTATGCCTACGAAACTTTCTGTCAGGCAGCAGGAATTCTCCCAATCCCCCGCGAAAACCGGGAGAGTGTGGATTTTGAGGGATTCCTTGGATCCTTCTATAAAGACACCAATGAAAGCAAAAAAATGAAAGAAAACCCGGATACGATCCGGGCCTATTACCCTGTCAGCAGCGATACTGCCCTGACATATAAAACGGCGGATGGAAAAAGCAATGACTGGCAGGTCATCCATGATGTTACAGATTATGGCGCATCCACGAAATACAGTACCTTCATCGCCGGCGACAACCCGTATACCGTGATCCGAAATCGTGAACTGGATGATGACTCCCGCTGCGTGGTGGTGAAGGAATCCTTCGGAAATGCTCTGATACCGTTTCTGGTAGACCATTATGAGAAAATCTATGTCATCGACTACCGGTACTGGCAGGGAAGTATAGAAGAACTGGTGCGGGTGAAGAAGGCGGATGACGTGATCTTCCTGAACAATCTGTCCATGATCCGCAGTGACTATCTGGTGGGAAAACTGGCGGAGATTCTGTAAACATGTGTTAAGAAGTCGCACAGATAACGTTTAGAAGGGTACCCGTTCAGCTAAGAATCTGCTATAATCAAATCTGTTGATTTTTAAAAGTCAATGGAGGTATTGTTATGGCAGCACAAATAATTGCAGTAGGAATTTTCGTTCTCATGTTTGTGATGATCATGCTGGATAAGGTAGAACGCTGTGTCGTTACGCTGGGGGCAGGGGCAGCCACGCTGATTCTGGTTTTCGGGATTTGCATGAGAAGTCCGGAGGCAATCTGGGCGACTCTGAATTTAGAATCACTCTTTACCGCGGAATTCTGGTATCACACCGGTCTGAACGCAGATACATCTACAGGAATCAACTGGGAAACTATCATTTTTATTTCAGGTATGATGATTATGGTGGAAGGCATGGCACGTGTCGGCTTTTTCCGCTGGCTCTGTATGGCCATCGCCAAGCTGGTCCGGTTTAAACCGGTGCCGGTGCTGATTGCATTCATGCTGATTTCAGGAATACTGTCCATGTTCATCGACAGTATAACTGTAATTCTTTTCCTGGCAGCAGTGACGGTGGAACTGGCCCAGGTGCTGAAATTTGACCCGGTTCCAATTATCATGGCAGAGGTTTTCTGCGCGAATCTGGGCGGTTCAGCCACCATGTGCGGAGATCCGCCGAACATTATTATCGGCACTTCGCTGGGATACACGTTCGGAGATTTCCTGACTAATACAGGTCTGATCGCGCTGGTATCCATGATGTTTGCTCTTGTGTACTTCTACCTCTGCTTCCATAAGGAACTGAAGGGCGGAAATGAAGAGGGAAGCCTGATCGGTGCTTCACGCGGAAAAAACAGCTTCGTGTCAGGAACAGAAGCTGCCCGCGCCATGGACCACGGCCGCGGAACCCAACCGAATTTCGTTATTTCAGATAAAAGAGGATTTTACATAAGCGCAGCAATTTTTCTGATGGCGGTCGTACTTCTGATCACCCATGCCCAGACCGGGCTGACGGTAGCCACCATAGGCGTGACCGTAGGGATACTCTCTCTTCTGGCAGGCGGCAGACACGCCTGGGAGATCATGAAAAAAATAGATGTTCACACGCTGCTGTTTTTCGTAGGCCTGTTCATCGTGGTGGGCGGTCTGGAGCAGACCGGAATCCTGGAAGCCATCGCCGGATTTATCGGCAAGATCAGCGGCGGCAATCCGAAGGTCATGGTAGTGATCATTATCTGGATCTCCGGTGTTGCAAGTGCCTTCGTAGACAACATTCCGTTTGCAGCCACCATGATTCCGGTGATCCGCACACTGGCTGAAACGACCGGTGTGGATCTTTCGGTCCTGGCATGGTCTCTGGCCATGGGTACGGATATCGGCGGAAGTGCAACCCCGATCGGAGCTTCAGCCAATGTGGTAGGGACTTCTGTAGCGGCGAAACACGGATACAAGGTGACCTGGGGCAGATAC
>JAQXSU010000140.1 GCA_029219125.1 Bacillota bacterium | reverse complement strand
TATTATACCTTAAATTATATATGAAATTATTATATAAATAGTATATTGTGGTAATAAAATACTTGCATATATATCCATTTCAATGCCCGTTTCTTCAAATCTGCAGCGAAAACTGCTCCAGATAACGTGAAATGAGTTGCTGCGGGACGCCAACCGATGATTTTCGGCGCGATTGGCGTCCTTTTTTGTGTGCGCGAACCTGCCCGGCCCCCGGCGGCCCATCCCGCCCGCCCCGGCCCGCGGTGCCTGGGCGAGCGGCACACACAAAAAAAGACGCAAATGCATTCGATTCGAATGCATTTGCGTCACCTTACACCCTCAACCCGTCACTCGAAAAGTGCTGCACCGGCCTTTTTCAAAAAATAAAGGCCATGCGGGCGGATTTTGCGAAGAGAAAATGCAAGGTATTGACATATACTTACATATTGTTCCATTTTCGCCTCGCCTGCTCACTGCTTCGCCCGGAGAATTGCAAATCCCATGACGCAAGAGAAGCTTTTTAGGGGCGTTTTGCGTCATTTTCGCGTGTCGCAGGCTTTCGACGCGTGTCATGCCTTCCAGGCGCAGGCATCCGGCAGGCAGCCGACAGGCAGCCAAAGAAAAACCGGAAGGAATCGACATCCCTTCCGGCTTTTATTGGCATTTTATCCGCATTTTATCCGCGTTTCGTCTCGCGGTTTACTTCCGGTTTTTGTTCGCATGGCTGGACAGGAGCTTGTCCAGGTAAACGGATTTGAACTGCTTGCTGGCCAGGGCCTGCTTCAGCGGCGGCAGCTGCAGGATGGTCTGGAATACCGCGGCCATGGCACGGTGGTTTGCAAAAGCCTGGTTGTCGAAGATCAGGTTTTGGAGGGTGCCCTTCTCGATGGCCTGCAGCACGAAACGGTGGGTGCTGTTGACCGGGGTGATGACCTGGATCGGCCGCCGTTCCATGAGGATGGCTTTCGTCGGGCAATTTTTCGCGCAGACGCCGCAGCCCAGACAGATTTCGGTGTCGATGACGGCGCGCCTGCGGTGCGGGGCGGAGTCGGGCGCGACCTCAGAGACGGGTGCTTCGCCCTGAACGGATATATTTTCGCCCTGAACGGAAGGTGTCGGCCCTTCGCCCACATCCTCCTCGTCACGCATCGATATCGCCAGAATCGGACACGCCTTCTCGCACTTGCCGCAGCCCACACAGGCCGCAGCCGAAATGTGCGGAATATAGTTGGTGGTAGCCACCGGCTGCATCGGGCTGAAATGCCGCGCCGCCTGCAAAGCCTCACAGCAGCAGCCGCAGCAGTTACAGATGAAGGCCGGATTTTCCCGGACATTTTCACCGATCTGCACCAGATTATAATCATACGACCGCTCCAGCGCATCCATGGCCTCCGCTTTGTCGATCAGCCGCGCATAGCCGCCATGCTCTGACAAAGACCGCGCCACATTGCCGAATGTCAGGCAGACATCCAGCGGCGCGTCGATCTCACAGGGATGGCCGGCATGAAGCATTTTGTGACGGCAATAGCAGATGCCCAGACCGATGTAATCCGCCTCATCGATGATATGGCTGGCCCGCTCATAATCCAGAATATGCAGCGTGTGCTCGTTGGTCAGCACCGGCTCCTGGACAAACACCCGGCCCAGCCGCGTCTCCGTGACGAAAAACAGATCCTTCACAAAATCCTCTTCCACGTTCATGTACTGATAATACAACTGGCCCAGGTACTTCTGATCGATGTCGCCCCGGGTCCGCATCAGCGCGAACTCAATGAACCCCGCCATCGGAGGCGGCATGACGAACTTCCGCACTCCGTTGTGATCCGAATCCACCAGCAGCGCCTTCTCGCACAAATGGAGCAGATACTTCTCCGCCTCCGCCTCGCTGACGTCCCAGATTTTCGCCGCCTTCTTCGCTGTGAAAGGCCGAACCGGCAGCAGCGCCACATGCTTCGCCTCGTCTTCCGTATACAGAACCTGCAAAATCTGATAGAGCGTTTCCGAAACCGGCGCGCCCTGGGTGAACCAGTTGATCCGGTCCGTCAGATTCTTGTAGGCATCTTTGCTTGCTAAATGTCCCATGATGCTGTCCTTTCGTTTTGTCAAATGTTCTTTCTCCATTATACCCCTGTCCGGGGAATTTCGGTATCCTTTTTTCGGTTTTTTTCGGCGTCCGCCCCTCTCCAGCGCTCCGCCGGCATGATTCACGATGAGCTGACCGAAGGATTCACCTTCCCGCTGCAGTACATGCAGCATGGATGCAACACCTACATCGCAAAAGAAATGAAGAAACACTGCAAGAAAGCAGTCATCGAAACCATCGGCGGCATCAATGAACCCCAGATGGCAGACCTGCTTATCGCAGAAGGCGGCGCCGATCTGGTGGGAATGTCACGTTCCTTTATCGCCGATCCCGACTGGGCCGAAAAAGTACGCTGCGGCAGAGAAGATGAAATCAGGCCATGTATCCGCTGCCTGCGGTGCCTGAACTATTCCACCATACCAGGCTCGGGAACCGGCACAAGCATGTGTACCGTCAATCCACGCAGAGTATTCCCGCATCCGCTTCCACCGTCCTACCTGCTTCAGCCGAATAAAAAAGTGGTCGTCATCGGCGGCGGTCCTGCCGGCATGAAAGCGGCGGTAGAGCTTTCCAGAAAAGGCCACAGGGTATCCATCTTCGAAAAGGCCGGAACCCTGGGCGGCAGACTGTACTTCTCCGATTACATGGAATTCAAGGAAGACATTCGCCGGTACCGTGACTACCTGATCCGTCTGGTAGAAAAGGACGAAAAGATCACCGTCTACCTGAATACGGAAGCCACCAGAGAGCGGATCGAACAGGAAGCACCGGACGCTGTCATCGTTGCAATCGGTGCAGAACCGTTCGTCCCGCCGATTGAGGGCAGAGAAAAGGCCAACGTCATCCACTCCGCCGAAGTTTTTGGAATGGAATCCCAGCTGGGCGAAACGGTGGCGATTGTCGGCGGCGGCCAGGTAGGCTGTGAACTGGCCGTTCACCTGAAACAGTTCTGCAAGAAAATCGAACTGATCGAAGCCGGAGAAGAACTGATGCCGGACGGCTATGATACGCCGGAAGAACGCTACTGGACCATCTTCTGCATGGAACACGATTTCGAAAGAAGCGGAAGAGAGTCTGCTTCTGCACCGCTTTCTGACAAGGTCACCATCCGCTTAAACAGCAAGTGCGTGTCCATCGACGATCAGGGTCTTTCCATCGTCGATGCCGCAGGGGAAAGACAGCATATCAAAGCCGATAAAGTCATCATGGCAACCGGGCTGAAACCGGATGCAGAAAAGAAAAAGATCTTTAAAAACACAGCATACGATGTGATCTATATCGGTGATTGCGAAAAGGTAGGAAACATTCTGGGAACGTCCAGTTCCGCCTACAGAGCTTCCTTCCGCATATAGTCACCTGTTATATTTCGGTACAACCACGGGGCTGTTGCACAGTTGACCAGTCAGGTCAGCCGGAGCAACAGCCTCTTTTTCCCTGTGCAACCGAAAATCAACCTCATGATGTGGTTCTATTTTTTTTGGTTGATACATTTTTTACCATTCCCCTTCATTTTACATGAAAAATCAACCTGTTTTTCGCAAAATCCATCTGGTGGTTGCTTTTTTCGCGCATTCAACGTTTTTTGCATATGTTTTCTCATTTCTTCGTCAACCAGATTTCGATTTGAACCCTTCTCAGGTTGACCCAATATTTAACATTTTCAACAGCTCGCTAAAACAAGATTCGGAAAAGTATCTGCAAGGAACTCATCAGTCATTACCATTCCAACAAAGGAAAAAGGCAGCCGCGTAACGGATATTTTCCGTGAATGCGACAGCCGCGTTTTCCTTCGGCGAGGGTTTTCTTTGAAACCATTCATCCGAAAACCGCGAAAGGAAAATTGTTCCGGGAAAAGCCCCCACAGTGCAAACTGACGTTGTATGGAATCCTGAAATTCCCGGATTCATACAACATCATCTCGTCCGGAATCTCCTGGAGAAGCACGCAGTACAGGCGTGCCGGACAGGGACAGCTGTCCAGCTTATGGTACACCCTCCTGTGCTATACTGTAATCACAAAAGGGATTACAGGACATCACCCGAAGACACAAGGAGGTACGGACATGAAGACCATCGGATTCGATATGGCGGCAGAAAAGAACGCGGCAGACCTGCAGCAGGAAACAGCAGAAAAGGCAGAAGGGAAGGAGACGGACGGAAAGGGAACGGAGAAAAAGAATCCGGCACCCGTCCGCTCCCTGGTACAGGTGGCCTTCGACAGCGGGCAGAACCCCCTCACCTACTATAACGACCGGTTCGACCTGAAACAAGGCGATGTGGTCTACGTCGAAGGCAAGATGGAAGGCCGGCGCGGGCATGTTATTTCTCTGACCAAAACATTCAAGATCCGGCTCTCCGACTATAAGCGAGTGATCGGCGTGGCGGACCGTAGTGTAAAGGGCAGGCTGTACTTCGGTGGATCCCATCTGATCAGCTTCGACAGAAATGCTTTGCCGTATGAAAAAGTTCTGACATGGATGAAGGCTCCGGAATCGGAGGGCACCGAATACGTCAGCGGCAGTGACGGAGAAACCTTCCCGCTGAACGATCTG
>JAQXSU010000139.1 GCA_029219125.1 Bacillota bacterium | reverse complement strand
TTTTTTCTTCTCTTGCCATTTCCTATGTCTGTTTTCCGTTGCTGATGATCAGAGGAAAAGACGGCGAGAAGGAGTTCTTCGTTTTTGGTGTTAATTATCTGAAACTGTTTCTGTATTCCCTGTGGCTCATGGGAGAAATATTCAAAGCAAGCATAGATGTGGCAAAAGAAATACTGAAACCCCGCATGGACTGTGAACCGAGGGTGGCTTATTTTTCCATGCCATTTGAGAATCCCATGGCAAGTGTCATTCTTGCCAACTCCATTATTCTGACGCCCGGAACCATTACGCTGGATGTGGCTGATGACGGAGTATTTGAGGTACATGCGCTGACGAAAGATGCGGCAGAGGATCTTCTGAGCGGCACGATGGCAGAAAAAGTCGCGAAACTATTTGGTGAGACCTGCACATTTACACCGATGCCGGAGGCCGAGGTGACCCATATTCCGAAGGAGGTCTGCTGATATGATGGAAAAATTCTTTCTCTGTTTTCTGATCGGTATCATTATTCTTACATTGCTCATGCTGTATCAGCTTTTCCGGGGGCCAGGCATCTTCGACCGGTTCATCGGTATTCTGGTCATGGCTACCAATGTGATCCTGATTCTCATCGTCATCGGTTTCGTGGACGGACGGAGGGATATGTATGTGGACGTAGCCATTTCCTATGGAATCCTGGGATTTATCAGCTCAGTCATCCTCGCGAAATTCATCGGGCAGAGGGGAGGCAAAAAGAATGGGCGTTAGAGATATTCTTACGATTTTATTTTTATCGGCGGGATTCCTGTCGTTTGTCATTGCTGCCATTGGCGTATTCCGTATGAAAGACTTTTACTGCCGGATGCATGCAGCAGGCGTCTGTGAATCTGCAGGCCTGCTGCTATGTGCCATCGGTTTTTTTATCTACGAAGGTCTGTCCGTTACGGGAATTAAAATCTTTCTGGCTCTGCTGGCAGTCTTTCTGGCCAGTCCTATCGGAACCCATATCATCTGTAAAGTAGCATATAAGCAGAGTCTGGAGGCAGAGAAGAAAGGAAAGGGGGAAGCCTGAAATGCCTGTCTTACTTCTGGAGGGACTTCTGCTGGTGGCACTCATCAGCATTGCAGTTTCCATTATATTTGAAAAAAATCTGCTGGCCTGTACCATTATTTACTGCGGCTTCAGCTTCGGTGCCATGTTGCTGTATATTATCGTTGGTGCAGCGGATGTGGCTTTTACGGAGGCGGTCATCGGCACCATTTCCACCGTTTATTTCGTCATTGCGATTAAATCAATCAACAGGCGGTGTAAATGATGGACAGAAAATCGAAAATAAAAACAGCAGGGCTCGTTCTGGTCATTCTGCTGGCCATAGCAGGGGGAATGAAGGTGGGAAGTTTCCTGCCGGTTATCGGTGCCCATGAGACCCCTGCCAATATCTACTTATCCAACTATTATATCGAAAATGCCATGGAACATACCCATGCTGCCAACATCGTAACGGCAGTGCTGGCGGATTACAGAGGGTTCGACACCCTTTTTGAAACCTGCGTGCTGTTTCTTTCTGGTGTCGGAACACTGATGATTCTGTTCAGCAAGGCGAAAGTCAAAGACAAAACCCTGCTGAAGAAGCAGCAGGAGGAACCGGCAGAGCCGGGCGAAAAGATTTTGCGGGAAGAAACGGTCGGAAGCTATGGCGGAAGCATCCTGGATGCAGCCTTTCGAATTATAATGCCCATCGTCATGGTTTACGCCATTTACGTACTGTTTCACGGAGAGCTTTCTCTGGGGGGAGGATTCCAGGCAGGTGCCCTGCTGGCCTGTGCATATCTGATAGACCGGATCGTGCCCAGCTTTGAGAGCCGCATGGGGGAGATAAAGGAAGAAAATATGCTGATCGTTGCGGGAATAGGAACCTTTCTCTATGCATTTACGGGAATTCTGCCCATGTTTTTCGGCGGGAATTTCCTGGAGTACGGGAAGCTGCCGTTCGGCCGTCTGGTGCAGGGCGGAGCGGCAGGTCTGCATGCGGCAGGCATTCTGATGATAGAAATCGGTGTTACAGTCTGTGTAATGGCAGTTATTATGACGATTCTTGAAGTTGTACTGGAAAGGACGGATTTCGACGATGACTGAGATGATAGATAAACTGGAGTTTTTTCTGGCGGACCGGGGCATCTATATGCTCAGCTTCGTCATGCTTGCCATCGGGATCTACGGCATGGTGGTGTGCAGCAACTATATGAAGAAACTCATGTGCATGAATATTCTGCAGGTGTCCATTATCTTTTTCTTCCTGACCTTCGGGCAGAAGGAGGGCGGAACGCTGCCGGTGGCTTTGGCGGAGGTTCTGCAGGCAGAAGAATACATCAATCCGGTGCCCCACGCCCTCATGCTGACGGCCATCGTGGTCAGTCTCGGTGTGACAGGCGTTGGTCTGGCACTTCTGATGAAAATCCGGGATATTTACGGTACCATCGAAGAAGATGAGATCACCGGGAAAGGAGGCGGCAAATGATGGAGCATCTGCCGGTTCTGGTGATTTTATTGCCGCTTTGCGGGATTCTGCTGTGTCCGCTTCTCAGCTGGATCCGGGCCAGCTGGGGAAAACGGGCGGTCATGTGCGGTCTGCTTGGTGCGCTGATCTGTGCGGTGATGCAGCTGGCACAGGTGGTGCAGAGTGGAGAAGCGATTCACTACTGGATGGGAGGCTGGATGCCGCCCTTTGGTATTGAATTTGTCATCGACGGTGTCAACGGCGTTGTTGTGGTTCTGGTATCGGTCATTTCTTTTCTGACTGCGCTGTACAGCAGTCCGTTTCAGCCCCATGACAGGCAGAAATGGTTTCAGACAGCGGGATATTATGTCCTGGTTGGATTCCTGGCAGTGGGCCTTCTGGGTATGGCATCCACCGGGGACGCATTTAATCTGTATGTGTTTATGGAAATTACGGCCCTGTCCGGCTACGGTCTGATTGCCATCGGGGAAGAAAAGGGACCCATTGCTGCATTTCGCTATCTGATGACGGGTACCATCGGTGCCTCCATGTATCTGCTGGGCGTTGGATTTCTGTATGCAGCCACAGGAACGCTGAATATGGCAGATCTGGCCCACCGGCTCAGCGGCCTTGCGGACAGCCCGCTGGTGATTCTGAGTGCAGGTTGCCTGATCGTAGGCTTCGGCATCAAGATGGCCCTGTTCCCGCTGCACGGCTGGCAGCCTGCGGCCCATTCCTATGCCCATCCGGCGGCGGATCCGATGATCGCAGGCATCATGATCAAGGTACCTGCATACGGCATGCTGCGTTTTTTCTTCTGCGTGTTCCGGGAAACCAGCCCGGTGATGCAGCTGTTCTTCGACTGTATCGGCGTGATGGCGGTCTGCGGCATCCTTTTCGGATCCCTGAAGGCACTGCGGTATGATACATATAACAAGATTCTGGCCTATTCCAGCATCGGCCAGGTGGGATATATTGCGCTGGGATTTTCTATCGGTAATTTCTACGGAATCGTGGGGGCAGTGCTGCATATTCTCAGCCATGCCTGCATGAAAACAGGGTTGTTCTATACTTCCGGGGCGCTGAAGTACCGTTACGGAATCCATGTGACCGATGAAATGGGGCAGATCTATCGCAAAATGCCTCAGACGGCGGTAACTATGGTGGTCTGCGCTCTGTCTATGATCGGTCTGCCGCCTTTCGCCGGCTTTTTCAGCAAATGGTATCTGGCGCTGGGGGCTATAGAGAACGGTCAGTATTTCTATGTGGCAGTGCTGATTCTCAGCAGTCTGCTGAGCGCCATCTATTTCTTCCGTATTCTGGAGAAGCTGTTCATGAATCCGGAAACAGCGAAAGAAATGCCGGTGATTCCGACAGAAGAAATGTCTGAGGAAAGCCGGCCGCTGTCCGGCGGGAGGCTGGAACTGCCGTGGCAGATGTTGATTCCGCTGGCGGCAGTGGCGCTGGCGGTAGTGGGACTGGGACTTTTCAATTCCGCCCTTGTGAATGATGTGCTTCGTGCAGCGGTAGAGGAGGTGTTCCTGGGATGATCATCGAAAGTATGCGTCCGGCACTTGCCGCAGCAATTCCGCTGCTGGCTGCCGCATTGATCCTTGTTTTCGGAAACCGGGTGAAGCCCAATGTGCGGGAAGCTGTCACCCTGATTGCGGCGGTTTCCATGGCGGCTGTGATTTTCTCCATGGTGCCTGCTGTTCTCGCCGGGAATCGATATGCTTCTGATCTGTGGCAGCTGGCAGACGGGCTGACTCTGTCCTTGCGGACGGATGCGGCGGGGATGGTCTTTGCCTGCATTGCCAGCGGACTGTGGATCCTCACATCGGTCTATTCCATCGGCTATGTGAGAGGACATCACGAAAAGAACCAGACCGGCTATTTCTCGGCCTTTGCCGTCTGCCTGGGTTCGGCTGCAGGGATTGCCCTGGCGGCAAATCTGCTGACCTTCTTCGTGTTTTATGAAATGCTGACGGTGGCAACCTACCCGTTGGTGGTGCATTACCGGGATGAAAAGGCGAAAGCCTCCGGCCGGAAATATCTGGCTTATACTCTGATCAGCGGACAGCTGTTTTTCGCAGCCATTGTCTGGGTCTATGCCCGGTACGGGACGCTGGATTTCACGCCGGGCGGATTCATAGAGGCCGGCTCCATGGGAAAAGGCCTGATGGCACTTCTGTTTCTCATGATGATTCTGGGAGGTACAGTGAAAGCCGGCGTCATGCCTCTTCACGGCTGGCTGCCTTCGGCCATGGTTGCTCCCACACCGGTCAGCGCCCTGCTTCATGCGGTAGCGGTGGTAAAAGCCGGGGCGTTCTGCGTGCTGCGTGTTGTCTGCTATGTATTCGGACCGGCCAGCGCCACCTGGTGCGGCGGTGCGGCAGCTCTCAGCTGGTTTGCTGCTGCGACGATCCTGCTGTCTTCTCTGGTGGCCATGCGGCAGGATAATCTGAAGGCACGGCTGGCATTCTCCACCGTGGGTCAGCTTTCCTACATCGTTCTGGGCATCAGTGTGCTGGCTCCTTACAGCATCGCAGGGGCAATATTTCATATCGTTGCCCATGCTTTTCTGAAAATAACGCTGTTTATGAGCGCAGGTGCGATTTTCGTCACAACGGGTCTGTCGGAGATCTCTGCCATGAAGGGACTGGCGAAGCGGATGCCGGTGACGTTTACCTGCTTTACGGTGACTTCT
>JAQXSU010000138.1 GCA_029219125.1 Bacillota bacterium | reverse complement strand
ATACCCTTCCATTCGTGTGTCAAAGGTAATCAGTTATGGGCATCTTGAGAAACTGATGCGAATCGAACAAAACCCGGACTTCTTTTCGGGACTTCCCATGCAGACTGCGCAGCATGTCCTGAAACAGGCAACCGGTGATTTCAAAAGCTGGCTGAAAGCACTGAAAGACTACCGTAAGTCTCCTTCAAAGTACCTGGGAAAACCCAAGATGCCGGGTTACAGGAAATCGGACCTTTCAACCTTTACCATCACAAACCAGGATGCACATTTGTATCCAATGGACGGTGATTCCGATTGCGGCGTGCTTTTGAAACTTCCGGGGATGCGGAATCGAATTACGCTTTCCCATATTGCAAAAGAGGCCAGACTCAAGGAAGTGAAGGTAAAGCCGTATTACGGAAGATTTCTTTTGAGCCTCACCCTGGAAACGGCAAATATCCTGCCGCAAAAGGAAATGCCCAATCTCGCAGCAGTCGATTTTGGTGTAGATAACATTGCAGCTATCGTATCGAATGACGGATCGTCAAGGCTATACAAGGGCGGTGCTATCTTATCAGAGAATCGGTTGTTTGCAAAAGAACGAGCAAAGGCAGTTTCCATTCTCACAAAAGGACATAGTGCGAAAAATGCATTCTCGAGGCATCTTGATAATATTTCTTATCACCATTGCAATTTTAACAAAGATCAGATGCATAAAATCAGCAGAAGCATTGTGGAATACTGCCTCTCGCATGGGGTTGGCACTCTGGTGCTGGGAGAAAACAAGCATTGGAAGCAAAGAAGCAGCATTGGCTGTGTGAATAACCAGAAATTTGTTTCGGTTCCAATTTCTCTCTTGAAATCTCTCATAGAGTACAAGGCAGCTGCATGTGGCATTACAGTCATTCGGTGCGAGGAGTCGTACACCTCCAAAGCGGATTTCCTTTCCGGAGACTATATTCCAGCCTACGGTATCGATGACGAAACCGCCTGTTTCAGCGGAAAACGTGTGAAGCGGGGTCTGTATTTGAGTGGCACCGGAGAAGTCGTCAATGCGGACCTGAACGGAGCCGCAAATATCCTGCGAAAAGCAGTGCCCACCGCCTGGGAGGGCATAACTGACTATGCTTTTCTTAGAAAGCCCGAAGTGTTAGGATTCCACGAACTGAATCCCCAAGGTATTCCGGTCAAACGGATAGAGGCTGCGTGAACCAGCCATGCAGGCACGGACAGCTGTATAAAAACAGTTCGAAAGAAGTAATTGTTACGACTACAAAAGACACCACTTCCATAGGAGCCACTGCACCGCATGGGAGTGGAGGTTCATCGAAGCATCCGACGAGATATGGACGGCGGAACCGTCTTATACGGAAAGGAAAGAGCGGGTTAACACACAGGATGCCCTGTTTCTTGCTGTGGTCGGATGCGGGATTCCCGTAAAGCGAGAACTATGGAGAAAGAAAGCGTGGAAAGAGACGGTTCTTTCACTGCTGGAGGCAGATCTTCTCTTTCCGGAGGATAATAAACTGAATACGGATGAAGAAGCAAAGCAGGAAGGGCTTCTGGAACTATGGAAGGCGGCGGGAGAAGACTCCGGCCGGAAAGTCTGGTCGCTGATGAAGATGATGATGACCGAATGCAGCCTTCAGGAACTGGAAATGCTGGAGAAGAGCCAGGCACGGCGCCTTCGCCTCCATGTGAAGACTCTGCTGGGGCATATGGATCTGAAAGAAAAAGAAAGAATTCCGTTCCTGACCTTTTTGACCCGGTGGTTCTGGGCAGACCTGAATACAGAGGACGGAAAGACGGCGGCAGATGCTGCCCGATGGATCCTTTCACGTATGAGGGAAGAACCGGACAACATGAAGCCGGTGCTGCAGGAGATTCTGAAGACCAGTCCGGCGGATCAGGAGGTGCGCCTGGATCGGAGCAGAAGAACCTGCCTTCTGGAAGGGGAACTGACCAGCCAGTGCGCCCAGAGATATCTGCAGCTGGCATTGGAAGCAGAAGATGCGAAAACTGCGGGAGATGCCGGGGCAGGTGAACGAAAAGCATACTGGGCAGCCTGCGCCCTCAGTCAGGCGAAAAAAGCCGAAAAGCAATTTCAGCGTCTGGGCGCAGAAAAGCTGGAGGCGGAAAGTATGACCATTGCAGAGATTGCGCAGCAGCTGCTGCCGACGGAGACCAGCCTGACAGAGATACAGGTGATGAACCGGAGCGAAAAAAAGACACGGCTCTTTCTGCCGTGGTATTCCAGCATTTTCGATTCCACTCTCTCCAGCGGACCCGAATGCACCCAGGAGAGAACAGAAGCCGGCATACTGCAGATTTTGCTCAGCGGACAGAGAATCGTTATGTCTCTGAATCAGATGGTGGATAACGAAAAAATCCGCAGCCTGGTGGAAATCCCTGCTTTTTTGTGGATGCTGCGCCGCGGACTGATCTCCGTTAGCCTGATGGGCAAGCTGAAATCACTGAAGGAATACGCCCTGTCACGGATGCGAAACCCGGGGTTTGTCTGGAGCAGCCTGCCGGAGGATTTTGAGAAGAAGGAACTGAGAGAAGCGGCGGCCCGGTGGCTGGAAGGAAGGGGAAGCCTGCGGGAACTGCCGGAAGAACATCGGGACCGGATGGTACGGTTCCGCGATGCCGTTGAGCTGATCGACGAGAACCTGCCGGCCGGATGGACTGCGTGGAACCATCAGGGCAGCGAAGCTTACCTGAAGGAGCGGGGAATCGGGGCGACAGTCGGTCTGACGGAGCGTCTTATGGCATATTATAATACGCCGAATTCTGAAGTGGAGGGCTTTGAATCCATGAAGCAGATCAACCGGATGCTCATTGACAGCGGATCTATCCGCAGCAGAAGTGCCTATCGGAGAGCCATCTGGGCGATCAGGGAGGAAGACTCTGCCGCACTGAAAGAGATGTACATTTCCTCGGACGTTCTGAAAGCAGAATACCGGGCAGACCTGCTGGAGAACATGATCCGCATTTCCGATGTGTGCTATAATCAGATGCTGGGCCAGCGTATCAGCCCGTATCAGAATAATGTATATAATAAGGAAACCACACTGCTGCTGCTGGAATGGAACCAGCCGGGCAGACGTCTGGCAGCAAACGGCGGAGAGCCGGTCAGCGATGCAGGACGTATGTTTTACCGCCAGCTGGATACAGACATCTCCGAAAGGGCCGGCGGCAGTCCGGCGGTCAGCTGGGAACAGGCAGCAGAGCGGATCATGGATCTGGAAATGCTGGCGAAAGAGATGCCTGAGGCTGACGCGGAACAGGTCTGCAGCCGTCTGCTGCAGCAGGGACTGGACGAGTATGGTGTCTTTGGGATGGAAGGAAATCTGCGTCTGCAGAAGCTGATCTTCCGTGCCAGCACAGGGAGGACAATGAAACGGGAGCAGACGGGCGGAGGAAATCTGTATCATGAAGAGGCTGTAATCCGGAAGAAATAAAACACGAATAAAAAGGGGGAGTACATATGGGCGACATTTTTGACTATATCCGATGGCGGGGAGACCTGCACTTTTCACAGGACGGATTTCATCCTGTGGACAGTCTGATCTTTTCACAGATGGCGTATTTCCCAATGGATGATCTGTGGACAGGGGAAGAGAACGGCTGTTTGAATATCCGGGAAGCTTTTCAACGTATAAAGAAGAAAGAAGAAAATGGAGAAACGATTCCGTGGCATATGGAGAAAGACCCGAAGCTCTTTGAAGCCATGGCCTCGTCGGCAAGGTTCGGAGAACTTGTGCTGCGGGATTTTGTGAACCGGATTGAACCGGAAGCGGAAAAGCAGTTCGCCGCAGTAACGGTGCTGCTGCCGGATGCTGCCTGTGTCGTATTCCGGGGAACGGACGATACGCTGATCGGGTGGAAAGAGGATTTCAACATGAGTTTTTCCACGCCGGTGCCCGCCCAGACTGACGCCGCAAAATATATCCGCAGGATTTCGCTGGCTGTGCCGGAGCCTCTCATTGTCTGCGGTCATTCCAAAGGAGGAAATCTGGCGGTATATGCATCCCTGTTCTGTGAAGAAACGGTGCGCAGGCGAATTACAGCTGTGTATAATAATGACGGACCGGGCTTTGACGGCAGAGTGGTGCCGAAAGAGACCTTCCGCATTCTGGACGGAAGAATGCACACTTTCGTACCGCAGTCTTCGGTGATCGGCATGCTGATGGAACATGAAAAGAACTATACGGTAGTGCGCAGCCGCCAGCTTGGCATTTTTCAGCATGACCTGTATTCGTGGGAAGTGCTGGGAGCGGATTTCGTACGGCTGAAATCCACAACCGACGGAAGCCGTTTCTTTGACAGAACGATGAAAGAATGGCTGCTGCGAATGGATTCCGTACAGCGGGAGACATTTATCGATACACTGTTTTCCGTGCTGGGGGCTGCAGGCGTGTCCACATTCTCAGAACTGAAGGACGATCTGCTGAAAAACTCAGGAGCTATCGTGAAGGCGGCCATGCGAGTGGACCCGCAGACCAGAAGAGCAATTCTGGAGATTCTTTCTCAACTGGTGAATTCGGCACAGGATACGCTGCCGGACTTTCTGCCGGGGAGAAAGCAGTAAGCAGTAAACCGCAAGCAGTAAGGAACAAAAGGTATAAAAAAAGAATATCGGAAAAATGTGAAAAATCCCCTTGACGAGAGTGCGAGAACGTGGTAATATAATCAAGCTGTCGCAAACAGCCGGTGAAAACCGCATGCGTCAGCCGGGCGAAAAGATACTTTGAAAAAAGTTGAAAAAAGCGCTTGACAATATTACCCGGATGTGGTAATATAAATAAGCTGTCGCTGATGCGGCAGTTGAACCTTGAAAACTTCATAGTGTAGAAATTGAGTCAAAATCAATTTGAAACAATCAGCAGAATCGGTAAGACGATGATGCGGAGAGTTTCCGACAATTTCTTAAAAACAGTAATTCAGATAAGAATTAAAACGCAATTGC
>JAQXSU010000137.1 GCA_029219125.1 Bacillota bacterium | reverse complement strand
GCCTGCCCGGTCTGCCGGCAGCCGGCGTCGAATCTGCTCCCGGTTTCCGACGGCATGGATTGTGTCGGCCGCTGCGATGCAGCTGACGGAGCAGCTGACGGTGCCGGCGTTGCAGCCGACCTGAGCTACGACCCTGCCACTGCCCGCCATGACCCGTCCGCCAGATACATGGAAGAAATCCATGAAATGGCCGTAACCGGAAAGACCATCGGCGGCGCCATGAGTACGAAAATGCCCGTTCCAAACTGGGACGACATCCTGCTGCTGGGTGGTCAGCTGAACCCTGCTCCCCTTAACGACGGGGATCCGGTGGATACCAGGACGGTCATCGGCAAACATGCGAAGAAGCCGATGGTTCTGGAAAGCCCGGTCTATATTTCCCACATGTCCTTCGGTGCATTATCCCGGGAAGTGAAGGTAGCACTGGCCAAAGGCTCCGCCATGGCGAAGACCGCCATGTGCAGCGGCGAAGGCGGCATTCTTCCGGAAGAAAAGGAATCGTCATACAAATACATATTTGAATATATCCCGAATAAATACAGTGTGACCGACGAAAACCTGCGCAGTTCCGACGCCATCGAAATCAAGATTGGCCAGGGAACCAAACCGGGCATGGGCGGCCATCTTCCAGGTGAGAAAGTGACAGCGGAAATCGCTGCCATCCGCGGCAAGAAACAAGGCGAGGACATTCAGAGCCCGAGCAAGTTCCCGGAAATCAACTCGAAGGAAGATCTCCGCGCCATGGTTTCCATGCTGCGGGAGCGTTCGGAAGGACGCCCGATCGGTATCAAGATTGCTGCCGGAAACATCGAGCGTGACCTGGAATACTGCGTCTTCGCAGAGCCGGACTTTATCACCATCGACGGCCGTGGCGGCGCCACCGGTTCCAGCCCGCTGTTCCTGCGGGAGGCAACCACGGTTCCGACGGTCTACGCTCTGGCGCGGGCCAGAAAGTATCTGGATGCAGTTCATGCGGACATCGATCTGGTCATCACCGGCGGCCTGCGGGTATCTGCCGATTTCGCCAAGGCACTGGCCATGGGTGCAGACGCCATCGCCGTAGCCAGCGCACCGCTGATCGCGGCTGCCTGCCAGCAGTACCGCATCTGCGGCACCGGAAGCTGCCCGGTTGGCGTGGCCACCCAGGATCCGGAGCTGCGGAAGCGTCTTCAGGTGGATGTGGCTGCACAGCGGGTTGCCAACTATCTGAACGTATCCACCGATGAGCTGAGAACCTTCGCACGGGTAACCGGAAACACCTCGGTTCACGGCCTTTCCATGAAAAACCTGGTGACTCTCAATAGCGACATGGCTGCATATACCGGCATCCGCCACGCAGGCCAGCCATGTGAAGAATACAATATTACTCCAGCCGCAGCCGGAGAAATCGGGCGGGCGGATTTTGAGAAGAAAGAAGAAAACAAGGAGGAAAAAACAATGAAAAAGTACAAATGCACGATTTGCGGAGAAGTTTTTGAAGTGAAGGACGGCGAAACCCCGGTTTGCCCGCTTTGCAAAGCCACCGGCGACAAGCTGGAACTGATCGAAGAAGCTCCGGTAAGCAAGTACGCAGGCACCCAGACGGAGAAAAACCTCCACGCCGCATTTGACGGTGAATCCGGTGCAAGAAACAAATACACCTATTTCGCATCCGTTGCAAAGAAGGAAGGCTACGAGCAGATCGCAGCACTCTTCCTGAAGACCGCAGAAAACGAAAAAGAACACGCCAAGATGTGGTTCAAGGAACTGAACGGAATCGGTGACACGGCTGCCAACCTGGCCGCTGCTGCTGCCGGCGAAAACTACGAATGGACCGACATGTACGAAGGTTTCGCCAAAACTGCCGAAGAGGAAGGCTTCCCTGAACTGGCCGCCAAGTTCCGCATGGTTGCTGCCATCGAAAAGCACCACGAAGAACGCTACCGCGCCCTGCTGAAGAACGTGGAAACCGCCGCAGTCTTCGAAAAGAGCGAAGTAAAGATCTGGGAATGCCGCAACTGCGGTCACCTGGTGGTAGGCACCAAGGCGCCGGAAGTTTGCCCGACATGCGCTCATCCGCAGAGCTACTTCGAAGTGAACGCCGAAAATTACTAATCCCGATACATGCGGGATGTCCGAACGATCCGGAACACCCGAAATACCCGAAACAGAGGAGGTTTGCCTTGCGCAAACCTCTTTTTTCATTTAGAATGAAAGCAGAAATCATACGCACGCGCAAAATGCACTGTGAAACGGAGGATTGGTTATGAAACGTTGGCGTTCTCTTTTGGTTTTTCTTTTGATTCTGACTTTAGTCTTTTCCCTGGCTGCAGCTCTTTCCGGCTGCACAAAATCCGACGTGTCCGACGAATCCGGTAATTCAGGCACTTCCGAAGGTTCCGGCAATTCCGATGGTACGGGTTCCTCGAATGGCCCGTCATCCTCCGATTCCGGTTCTGCCGGATACCGGCTGTCTGCCCAGTCCTTCACCGTGGAAACGGAACATCTGGCATATTGTGATCAGGATGTCGCTCCCAATCAGGACCTGGCCACGGGTGAGATACAGTATCTGCTGCTTGCGGAAGACGGCCGGAAGGATTTCAGTGCACTGGATGAGGTGCTCCGGAAACAGAAACAAACGCTGGTCTCCGACGGGATCGATCGCGTCGCAGAGTTCGGTCAGAGTGCCCTGGAATGTGAAGACTACAAACGGGAAGGCTTTTACCCTTACTCCTCCAATGTGTTCGTGTCGATCATTCGGGCGGACAGTCAGATGCTCAGTTACCTGCT
>JAQXSU010000136.1 GCA_029219125.1 Bacillota bacterium | reverse complement strand
CTGCCGACCATCGGCGTCATGCTGATTTATCTGGGTATGCGGACCCTGCGCAGCGGAAACGGCTACTTCCGGGGAGGATGGCTGCTGTCGCTGCTCCGGGTGATTCTGGTTTCGTTTCAGATGCTGGTGACGGTGACGCCGTACTCCGGGATTTTGGGCGACTGGACCCTCTGGCTGGGTCAGGGGATCCACCTGGGCTTTCTGTTCTGTCTGGGTATGGGAATCCGAAAAGCCGGTCTGCAGGCCGGGCTGGATCATCCGAAGATGGCCACCTGGCCGGTGATGGTGTGGCAGCTTGTCCTTCTGGGCATTGCCATGGTTGGCTCCGGCAGCTGGACGATTCTGATTCTGATGGTTGTGAGCTGGGTCAATCTGGTCCGGCGGATCTGCCGGTGTGCAGACGATCTGGAGACGGTGGGCTATGGCGTGCCGGCTTCGCCGGTGTGGTTTTCCGCAAAACCCATGCTGCTGACATTTCTTTTGCTCCTGGTGCTCGCCATGACCGGACTGAGCTTCATGGCAAATTATACACCGGTGGACGCAGAAACGGTGGATGCTTCTGCCTTCGCGGGCGCGACGGAATCGGCTTCCGAAGTGCGGCGGGCGCTGATTGAGAAAGGGTTCCCGGAGGAAATGCTCTCGCAGATTCTGGATGAAGATCTGGAGGATCTGGGCCAGGTGAAGGAGGTTCGGACCGGTGATATTCAGGAAGGCCAGTACAGTGAGAACCGGATGACCGGAAACGCGGCTGCGGTACAGACAGCAGACGGCAGAATTCGATGGTTTGTCACTTATGGATATAAAGATGGAAAGCACCCGGGCATTGTAGAGGGTGTGAAAATCCAGAATGATTCTGAACAGAAGTGGGAAGCAGTGGTTGGACGGATTTTCTGGGAAAAGAAAGGGCAGCTGTATACGGCGGAGCTGGATATGGATCTGGATACCAGTACGCATCTCTGGTTTGGTGATATCAGCAAAGACAATTACTGCAGCAGCCGGTATTCCTTCCCGCCGCTTTGCGACAGTGCACGGGGATATTTCACTTACTGGACGGAGGACGAAGCATTTGACGTGACTGTTTGGGCCCTGTGCAGCACGAACGTTTATGCACAGCGAAAGATTCTGGTTCTGCCGTATGAGGATCTGCCGGTGAAACCCCAGGGCGATCTGATTCTGTTTGGCGGATTCGGTGACGGCTTCGGAGAAGAACGGATGCAAATCTATTCTAATGTAAAGTTTTCTGAAATTTCAGCGACTCCTTGACTTCACTGCAGCCCGTATGCTACAGTAAGGTCAGAAAGGGGGATTCTGATGAATATGAGAAACCGGAAGAAAAACAATCGTTTTACAGGAATTGCAGCAGCTGTGATTACCATTGCAGGGATGGCAGTGAATGCGCCGTATCTGATTGACGGACAGCCCGGATGGCTGAACGTTATCGCATCGTCTGTGATTCTGATCAGCTGGATGATATTTGGTGCGGCTTCGATGGTGGGGACGTCAGACCGAAAAAAGACTTTCTCAACCATCAGCTGGATCATTGTGCTGATTCTCGTATTGCTTCTGGTGCTGACGATGATTACCCATTCGGCCGGGGATGGTATCACAGCCATATTTGCTGTTTTCTATATGATTTTGCTGGCACCTGTCAACGGAATCGCAGAGACTTTGTATCTGGCATATCAGTCTTCTGTGGACTTCACAGGAACCTTCCTTCTGGAGACGATTCTGTGCATGGCATGCTATGCCACAGTCTGGGCCGTTTGCGGGGTGGTGTATAGTATACTTAGGAAACGGAAGTGAGAAATTATGAAAAATATTTACTTCCCGGACGAAGAGATTAATAAAGATGATGTGTATTTCATTTGCTATATGATTGAACGGGTTTCGAGAAAACTACATCAACGCAATCGTTATGTGGTAAATAAAATCGGAAAGGATAATCTGGAACATTTAATCAGCGTAGCGAATGTTCTGCATGCAGAGAATCCGCTGGATGTAGAGGATGACTGGATTGAAAAGTATCATCTTGCTGCGGGTAATGAAGATGTTACCGCAGTGAACCCCGAACTTGCATCCACAATTCCACGTGCGACGCAAATGGGAAAGGTTTATCAGCGATTGATTTGCGATACAATGCAGCCGGAAGAATCCGAAGTGGAGGGGATTATGCGGGTTTACAATGATAAACTCTGTGATGTAATCGATAATTATAACTGCAGTGCATATTACGAACCTTCCTATGTTATTGCAAGGGCGTATCAGAACGGTGGGTTTTAGGAAAAATAAAGATTCATACAGCAGTCGACGCGGGTGGCCGACTGCTTTTTTCTTTTTACCAGTTATACCAGCCCGTAATAACCCATCAGCAGCAGGGCGCTGACCGGGATGGTGACGATGGAAATCAGGGTGGTAAATGCGATCATCTCCGCTGCAAGGACGGCATTACGGTTTTCCATGCTGGCCACCGCCACCACTGCCACCGCAGTTGGGAAGACGGAACCAAAGATCAGGGCAAGCTTCATGCTGAGAGGAAGCGGCAGCCAGTTCACCGCCAGAAAGGTGAGAACCGGACAGAGAATCATTTTCAGAACAGAAGTAAGAACCAGATTCCGGTTATGAATGACGGTGGAGATTTTGCTGGAACCCAGCTGAATGCCGACAACCAGCATAGAGAGGGGAACCGTGATGCTGCCGATGGAATCCACCGTTTCAAAAATCATGTCCGGAAGGTGCAGACCGAGAAACAACATGATGATTCCCAGCACTGCGGACATGGAACATGGATTAGCCAGCTGCTTCAGTGTAAGTTTCAGATCCATCTTTCCCTTGTGGCCATAATCCACCTGCATGATGCAGCCGGAATACAGGTAGATGGTCAGCATCATCTGGAACAGAACCATATAGAAAAACACATCTTCTCCGAACAGAGCCAGGGTGATGGGAAATCCCATGAAGCCGTTATTGATCGTCGTGATGCCTGCCATGTAGACGCCGGCATCGGGATGATCTTTCATTTTCAGGATTTTGATACAAAGCACCCAGGACAGAAATGCCGAAGCCGCAAACCAGAGAACGGAGAACAGAATCATCAGCAGTGTGGTTTTCACCGTATCTTCGGTAAGCTCTGTAGAAGTGATGGACGCCAGCACCATGCAGGGCGTGGTAATCATCATCAGCAGATCCACCAGATAGCGGTTGGACTGATTGGGCAGAATACCTTTTCTATTTGCTGCGAAGCCGACGAAGGTGATAATAAATATAGATATGATTTTTTTCAGAACGATTATCATGAATGAACTCCCTAACTGTAAATTGCTGCGAAGCTACCTGCCATTATACCACAAAATCCGCCGGATGAAAAACGTGTTTTTCCAGATGTCCTTTTTGTTGTTTTTTCCCCGGAGTTATGGTATGATTTAAGTTGTATCAGTCTGTCTTTTCAGGCAAGGATACAGAGTAGCAAATGTGTTAAAAATCGGAGGAGATCGACGATGAGAATCATATTAGATGGTATGGGCGGAGACAACGCGCCTGCAGCAGTGGTGGAAGGTGCAGTTCTGGCGTCTAAGGAAATTGAACACGAAATACAGATTATCGGTCAGCAGGAGCTGATTCAGGCGGAACTGGCAAAATACAAATATGACGAAAAGAAAATCACGGTGATTGATGCGAGAGAAGTCATCAGCAATGAAGAAGCTCCGGTCCGTGCGGTGCGGTCCAAGAAGGACTCTTCCATTGTCCGCGGCATCAATATGGTGAAAAAGGGTGAAGGTGATATCTTCATTTCGGCAGGAAGCACAGGCGCACTGATGGCAGGCGGACTTTTTATCCTGGGAAGAATCCAGGGTATTGACCGTCCGGCACTGGCAAGTGTTTATCCGATTGTGGGAAGTATCCCGTCCCTGCTGGTGGATGCCGGTGCCAATGCAGAGTGCAAGCCGAATAACCTGCTGGAATTCGGAATCATGGGAAATATCTACATGGAAAAGGTTCTTGGAAGAAAGAATCCGCGGGTAGGTCTTGTGAACCTTGGCGCAGAAGCAGCGAAAGGATCCACCCTGACGAAGGCTGCCTACGATCTTCTGGAACACAGCGATATGAACTTCATCGGTAATGTGGAAGCCAGAGATGTTCCGAAAGGCGCCTGCGATGTCATTGTGGCAGATGGTTTTACGGGAAATGTGATCCTGAAGCTGACAGAGGGTCTGGCATGGAATATTCTGAAACTGATCAAGAGCAAATTTACCGATGGCGCCAAGGCCAAGCTGGGCGCAGCACTGCTGCTTGACAAGATGAAAGAGTTGAAAAAAGAATTTGACTATTCGGAATATGGCGGCGCACCGATTCTGGGTGTAAAGGGGCCGATCGTGAAAATGCATGGTTCTTCCAGCGCCAATGCTGTGAAAAACACGATTTTAAAAGGGATTCCTTTCGTAGAGGGAAATGTTGTGGATACCATACAGAATTCCGTACTGGAAATTGAGGAGATTACACTCGGTGAATAAAAAAGAATTTGAAAAAATCATTGGATATAAATTTCAGAATGAAGATTATCTGGAGCGGGCACTGACCCACAGTTCTTTTAACAAAGAGCAGAATACCCACCACAAGGATAATGAGCGTCTGGAGTTTCTGGGGGATGCGTTTTTCGATGCCATCGTCAGTGTTGAACTGTTTCAGCGTATGGGGCCGGCAACGGAAGGTAAACTGACCAAGACCCGGGCTCTGATTGTCTGTGAGAAATCACTGGCCCAGGTGGCACGTACCCTGCATGTGGGACAGTTCATCAATATGGGTCACGGTGAGGAAAGTGCCGGCGGCAGACAGAAGGATTCCATCCTGGCAGATGCCATGGAAGCCATCATCGGCGCCATGTTTCTGGACGGTGGATATGAAGCGGCAGAAAAGTTCGTCGTGCGGGTTTTCAGCGATACCATCGACAAGGCTGTCGGGGGAAAGCTGTTTTCTGACTATAAATCAGAGGTGCAGGAACTGCTGCAGAAGAAGGGCAGCAGTGTCACCATTACCTATGAAATTGACCGGGAAGAAGGTCCGGCTCACGATAAGACCTTCTTCGTCCATTTGGAATGCAACGGACAGATTCTTGGAAGCGGCAGCGGAAAGAGCAAAAAGGAAGCCGAACAGAATGCTGCCAGAAAGGCACTGGAGAGAGGAGAACTAAATGTATTTTAAAAGACTGGAAATGCATGGATTCAAGTCTTTCGCAGAGCCTGTGGTGATTGAATTTCATGAAGGTGTGACATGTATTGTGGGACCCAACGGAAGCGGTAAATCCAACATCAGCGATGCGATCCGCTGGGTTCTGGGAGAACAGAGTCCCAAGATGCTGCGGGGCGGTAAGATGGAGGAAGTCATCTTCGCCGGCACAGCAAGCAGAAAATCAAGAGGTATGGCGGAAGTAACCCTTGTCATTGACAATACGACAGGGATTCTTCCCATTGACTATAACGAAGTTGCCATCACCCGGCGCATGTACCGCTCCGGAGAAAGTGAATACCTGATCAATAATAACCACTGCCGGCTCAGAGATATCAGAGAGCTGATCATGGATACGGGAATCGGTGTGGACGGATATTCTATCATCGGTCAGGGAAAAATAGCGGATATCGTCAGCAGCAAGCCGGAGAGCCGCAGAGAGATCTTCGAGGAAGCTGCCGGTGTGGTACTGTATAAGAGCAAAAAAGCAGAAGCAGAGCGGAAGCTGGCTGCTACAACCGGGAATCTGGATCGGGTCAACGATATTGTCAGTGAGATCGAGGGCCGCATCGACGGTCTTCGCGAGGACAGCATCAAAGCCAGAGAGTATCTGGAACTGAAAGACAGATACCGGGAACTGGAAATCAATATCACGCTGAAAAGTATCGAGAAACTGGACAGTGCCAATGAGGCACTGAAGCAGGATATGGAGGAGCTGGCTGCGTCCATCGGGGAACTGACCGGTGCGAAAGAGGAAATGGACCGGCAGCTGGCAGAAAGCCGTCAGAGGAATGATCATCTGGAACAGCTGGGCAATGAGGCAAGGGACAAGCTTCTGGAAAAAGTAGAGGAAATCAACCGGCTGACCAGCCAGTCACAGCTCAATGAAGAACGTGTTTCTGCCATTCAGCGGGATAAGGTCCGCCTGGAAGAAGAGATTGTCCAGTTCAATGAAAAGCTGGTCCGGGAACTGGAAAACGGACAGAAGCTGGAGGAGCAGAAAGCGGAAGTGGAGGCACAGCTGGCTGGTGCAGAACAGCTTCTTACCGAAAAAATCGATGCATATAACCGGGTGCTGGCAGAGGCAAACGGTTTTTCGGATGCAGTGGAGCAGGGTAAGAATCAGATCTTTCAGCTTCATAACCAGGTGTCTGAGAAAAAGTCAGAAGCCAGGACCTATGAGAACTATAAAGAAACCCTGGAAAAGCGGAGAAGACAGCTGCATCAGGATCAGGAAGAGATGGAGCGCAATGCGGCAGCCTATGAGAACCTGATGAAAGCAGCGCAGAAAGAAAAGTCAGAAGCCGATGAGCTTTTGGAAACACTGCGTTCTTCTCTGGAAGAAGCGCGGGCGGACCGGGTGGAATATGATGAAGAAATTCAGGTCCTGTCAAAAAAACGGGAAGACCTGCGCATACAGGGAACCCAGCTTGCCGCCCGGAAAAAAACCATCGAAGAGATGGAGCATAACTATGAGGGCTATAACGGTGCGGTCCGCTATATCATGCGGAGCCGTCTTTCCGGAATCCGCGGTGTGGTTGCGGATCTGATGCAGGTGCCGGAAGGATATGAGGTTGCCGTGGAAACAGCCCTGGGCGGCGCCATGCAGAATATCGTCTGTGAGGATGATGAAGATGCCAAGGCGGCAATCCGTCTTCTGAAAGAAAACAAAGCGGGCAGATGTACATTCCTGCCGCTGGGCTCTGTCAGAGGCCGCAAAGCGGATGTGGAGCGGCGGATCGAGCAGGTGGAAGGCTATCTGGGCCTTGCCGCTGACTGTGTGAAGTATAAGCCGGAATACGAGGGAATCTTCAGTTATCTGCTTGGCAGGGTTGCCATCGTGGATGATATGGATCATGCGGTCAAGCTTTCCAAAATGCAGGGTACTTCGGGACTTCGTTTCGTTACACTGGATGGCGAGATCATCAATGTGAGCGGTGCCATCACCGGCGGTAAATATAAGAATGCCACAGCGAACCTGCTGGAAAGAAAGCAGGAAATCTACCGTCTGGATGAACAGATAAAACAGCTCAGAAAAGAGTCGGCAGAGGTCGCCGAACGTCTGGAAGAACTGCAGGACATTGTCAGTGAAATGGGAGATGTCATTGAAGATACTCAGAGGGACTATCATCAGGCAGAACTGCAGGCAACTACCCTGGAAACCAGAATCAGGACGCTGGAAGAGAGCGGAAAGGATCTGTCCGGAGGAAAAGAAAAAGCGGAAAAAGAACTGGCTGCCATTGAAAAAGATTTCGCAGAAGCAGACAGAATGATCGAAGCATATCTGCTGGAGGCGGCGGATTTTGAGAAGAAAATCGACGAAGTACAGACAGGAATTGATCGCAGCATGGAAGACTGGGAAAAGGCGAAAGAGCAGGTACAGCTTGCCAACGAAGCCATTACCCAGACCAGGATTACGAAGAACAACTGGGACAGCAGGGTAACCTCTCTGGAAGAACTGCTGAACCGTGTGAAGGAAACTGCCGAGGATCTTCAGGCACAGATGGACCTTCGCAGGCAGCAGATGGATCAGCTGGAAGGGGAAAAGAACCGGATCCTTTTCGGTTCGGAGGATGCAGCCGGACAGGCAGAAGCAAAAGAAAAGGAAAAGGAAGAACTGGAACGCTATATTCAGGAAGTCAGTCGGGAGCGGGCAGGCTTGTCGGAAACCATCAACAGGATTTCGGAGCAGCAGTCACAGGCTGCAGACCGGCTGAATGCCTTCCAGGATCAGAAATATCAGGCAGAAATTAAAATCGCGAAGAATGACACGCAGCTTGATACTTTTAAGGAAAAACTGTGGGAGGAATTCGAGGTTTCCTACCTGCAGGCCATGGAATTCAAAAAGCAGGATTTCGTCATGTCAACGGCGACAAAAGAAAGCCGTGAGATCCGAAACAGGATCCGTGAGCTGGGCGATGTGAATGTAGGTTCTATCCGGGAGTATGAGCAGGTCAGCGAACGGTATAACTTCCTGACGGAGCAGCGTGCGGATATTCTGACGGCCATGGATGAACTGAAAAAGATTATTCAGGATATGGATAAAACCATCCGTGAAAGGTTTAAGGAAAACTTTGATCAGATCGTAATCAATTTCGAGGATATTTTCCGTCAGCTGTTCGGCGGTGGTCATGCGGAACTGCGTCTGGATGATGAGAACAACCCGCTGGAGGCAGGCATTGAGATCATCGCACAGCCGCCTGGAAAGAAACTGCAGAATATCAATCTGATGTCCGGCGGTGAAAAGACCATGACGGCCATCGCCCTGATGTTTGCTGTGCTGAAGACCAAGCCGACCCCGTTCTGCATACTGGACGAGGTGGAAGCTGCGCTGGACGATGCCAATATCGACCGGTTCGCCACCTATTTGCGGAAGTTTGAAAATATCCAGTTCGCCATCGTAACGCACCAGAAGGCAACCATGGAGCATGCGGATGTGCTGTATGGCGTGACCATGCCGGAACAGGGTATTTCCAAGGTTCTGTCTCTGCGGCTGGGCGATAACTTTGATATGTAAATTGAGATGTAAGACAGGAGGACAGGAATGTCATTATTTGGTGAAAAGAAATCCTTCTTTGGACGGCTTTCTGAAAAAATCAGCGATGTCATCATGATGCGTGCAGAGGTGGACGAGGATCTGATGGATGAGCTGGAAGAGGTGCTGATCACTTCCGATATCGGCATGGATACCACCATACGTATCATGGAGAATCTCCGTTCGAAGATTAAAAATGAAAATATTACCCAGCCGGAAAAGGTGAAGGAAGCCCTGAAGGAGATCATGATCGGTCTGGTGGATAAGGGACAGCGGCAGGTCCTCTGTCAGGACAGCCCGCTGGTTGTTCTTATGATCGGCATCAACGGAGGCGGTAAGACGACCACCATAGGGAAACTGGCTCACCGTCTCAAATCAGAGGGAAAATCTGTCATGCTTGCGGCAGCAGATACGTTCCGTGCGGCAGCAGCAGAACAGCTGGCCATCTGGGGACAAAGAAACGGGATCAATGTGGTGAAGCATCAGGAAGGTGCGGATCCTTCTGCTGTGATCTTTGATGCAATTCAGTCTGCCAGAGCGAAGAACATTGATGTGTTAATATGCGATACGGCAGGCAGGCTGCAGAATAAAAAGAATCTGATGAATGAACTGGAAAAGATGAACAAGATCATTTCCAGAGAATATCCGGAGGCGTCCAGGGAGACTCTGCTGGTGCTGGATGCCACCACGGGAAAGAATGCGGTTTCCCAGGCCAAGGAGTTCGGCGATGTGGCAGATATCACAGGTATCGTGCTGACCAAGCTGGACGGAACGGCCAAGGGCGGGATTGCCATTACCGTGGCAGATGAATTTGACATGCCGGTGAAGTTTATCGGCGTAGGTGAAGGTATCGAAGATCTGATGGCCTTCGATCCGGCATGGTTTATAGGAGGAATTTTCGATGAGTAAACCGATCGTTGCCGTAGTCGGCAGACCAAACGTTGGAAAATCCACGTTTTTTAACCGGATCGTGGGACGCCGGGTGTCCATCGTGGAAGATACACCGGGTGTAACCAGAGACCGGATTTATGCAGAGGCAGAGTGGAACAGCATTCACTTCGCACTGATCGATACAGGCGGTATCGAGCCTTCCAGTGCCGATATCATCCTTTCACAGATGCGTGAACAGGCGCAGATTGCCATGGATATGGCAGATGTGATCATCTTCATGTGCGACGGAAAAGACGGCCTGACCACGGCGGACCGGGAGGTGGCAACCATGCTGCGTCGTACCGGCAAGAAGGTAATCCTGGTGGTCAACAAGATCGACGCACCGTCGAAGATGTCCATGGATTTCTATGACTTCTATGAACTGGGGCTGGGTGAACCCATGGCGATTTCCGCAGCCAACATGCTGGGCTTCGGCGATGTGCTGGATGAAGTGGTCCACAGCTTCCCGAAGGGAGAATACGATGAGGACGATGACGCGACGAAAATTGCGGTCATCGGAAAACCGAATGTGGTAAAATCCTCTCTCATCAACTGTCTGCTGGGAGAAAACAGAGTGATTGTTTCCCCGATTGCAGGAACGACCCGGGATTCCATCGACACGCCGTTTGAAAAGGATGGAGAAAAATATATCCTGATCGATACTGCCGGAATCCGCCGCAAGAGCAAGGTCAATGAAGATATCGAACGGTACAGTGTGATCCGTGCGGTGGCAGCCATCGAGCGGTGCGATGTATGCCTTCTGATGATCGATGCAGCAGAGGGAATCACCGATCAGGACAAGAAGATTGCAGGCGTGGCCCATGAAGCGGGAAAGGGAATCATCGTTGTGGTGAACAAGTGGGATCTGATTCAGAAGGAGACCAATACCATGCGTGATTTCCAGCGGCTGATCGAGGCGGAAATGCAGTTCATGTCCTATGCACCTTCCCTGTTTATCTCCGTCAAGGACAAGGTCCGTGTGAATCAGGTCATAGACATGGCAAGAGCGGTGGCAGAAAATCGCGCCATGCGTGTGCCGACCGGTCAGCTGAACAGCCTGATTTCCGATGCAACCATGATGAAACAGCCGCCGTCAGACAAGGGCAGACGGCTGAAGATATACTATGTGACGCAGGTGGGCGTGAAACCGCCGCTGTTCAGCTTCCAGATCAATGATCGGGAACTGATGCACTTTTCCTATGCCCGGTATCTGGAAAACAAGATCCGGGAGGGATACGGCTTCGCAGGGACTTCTCTGAAGTTTGTGTTCCGGGAGAAAGGAGAAAAGATCGAATAATGCTTTCATTTTCACCAGTTGTATTTTTATCATCCGATTTCACGGCAGCCGGGCTGCTTTCCATCGTGATTGCCTATTTCCTGGGGAATATTTCCCCGGCGATCATTCTGGGAAAAATGAACGGCATCGATATCAAGAAAGTGGGAAGCGGCAATGCCGGAACCACCAATGTGCTTCGTACCCTGGGAAAGAAGGCTGCCCTGATCACCATGGTTGTGGATATTCTCAAGGGATTTCTCGCAGTGAAACTGGGATTCCTGATGGGCGGGTATACCGCGGGAACCCTTTGTGCGGTTGCAGCGTTCTGCGGACACATCTGGCCGTGCCTGTACCACTTCAAAGGCGGAAAAGGCGTGGCGACGGCATTCGGTGTCATTACGGCAGTCAACTGGCAGCTTGGGCTGGCGGTTCTGGCAGTGGTGGCGGTTTTCGTGCTGCTGACCCGCCGCATGTCAGTTGGTTCCATCATGGGTGCAGTATCGTTTCCAGCACTGGCATGGTTCCTGGAACCTGGTTTTTTCGCACCGGGATTTATCATGGCAGTCATCGTGATCGTGAAGCACCGTGCCAATATCGGAAGGCTTCTGCGTGGAGAAGAACCGAAAATGTCGTTTAAGAAATAAGGGGTAGAAATGATGCAAAAGAAAAAAATCGGCGTCATCGGTGCAGGAAGCTTCGGCACTGCACTGGCTATGGTGCTGGCGGGAAAGGGACATGAGGTCAGAATCTGGGGGCGGAAACGGGCGCAGCTGGATCTGATGAAAGAAACCCGCGAAAATCCCCATTACTTGCCGGGGGTTCGTCTGCCGGAGGAACTGAATATGGCATATACGCTGGAGGAGGCGCTGCAGGATGCAGATGCAGCACTGTTTTCTGTGCCTGCTCAGACCTTTCGGAGCGTTTTTTCAGATGCGAGACCGTATCTGAAACAGGAGACCATCGTGGTCAATGTAGCGAAAGGCATCGAAAAGGGTACGCTTCTCCGGCTCAGCCAGGTGGCCTGTGAAATCATGCCGAAGGTGCGGTACGTAGCGTTGTCCGGTCCGTCTCATGCGGAGGAGGTTGCCAGAAATCTTCCGACTACGGTAGCAGTGGCAGCGGAGAATGAGGATCTGGCCGGGGAGGTGCAGGAAATCTTCATTACGGATCGCTTACGGGTGTACAGAAACAGCGATATGGCTGGCGTGGAGCTGGGCGGTGCGCTGAAAAATATCATTGCCCTGGGTGCCGGTGTGTCCGATGGACTGGGCTATGGAGACAATGCGAAGGCTGCACTTATGACCCGGGGAATCACGGAAATGTGCCGACTGGGAACCTGTCTGGGTGCGGATGTGGAAACCTTTTCCGGACTGACCGGGATCGGCGATCTGATCGTTACCTGCACCAGTATGCATTCCAGAAACCGACGCTGCGGCATCCTGATTGGAAAGGGCATGCCGCCGGAACAGGCAACGCAGGAAATCGGCATGGTGGTCGAGGGAATATCCACTGCAGAAGCAGCCTGGGCTCTGGCACAGCAGCACCGTATCGAAATGCCGATCACAGAAAGTATTTATAAGGTAATCCATGGCGAGATGGAAGCCAGAGATGCCGTCAATTATCTGATGAACCGGGGGATGAAAAATGAAATGCACATCATCTGAGGCCTTCTCCGCACAGGAGGTGCGGGATGCCTACGAGAGAATCAAACCGTATATTTACAGAACGCCGCTGGAAGAGTCACTTTATCTGGGTGAAGACGGAAGACGGTACTTCTTTAAGCTGGAATGTGCCCAGACCGTGAAGAGCTTCAAGCTTCGCGGCGCCCTGAGCAAGATGACGACCCTGACCGAAGAGGAACGCCGCCGCGGTGTGGCCACTATTTCTTCCGGAAATCACGGTGCCTCCGTCAGCTATGCGGCACAGATTCTGGGTATTGAAAATGCAGTCGTCATCGTGCCGGAGACCACACCGAAGGCGAAAGTGGATAAAATCCGGTTCTATGGTGCGCAGGCCATGCTTCTGGGAAAAAATTACGATGAAGCACACCGGCTGGGCATGGCGTACATAGAAGAACATGGCATGACCTATATCGATGCGTACTATGATGATCCGAAGATCTACGGCGGTCAGGGTACCATTGCCCTGGAAATTCTGGAGCAAAATCCGCAGATCGATACTATCGTGGTGCCCATCGGCGGCGGCGGTCTCAGTACGGGGATTGCGGTTTATGCCAAATCCGTCCGCCCGGATATCCGTATCATCGGAGTGCAGACGGAGGCGTGCCCTGCCATGATTCGGGCTTTTGCCGACGATGTGTTCTATGAAGAATATCCTGTAACCGGCGACACGGTCTGCGACGCGCTGGTAGGCGGCGTGGGAAAGCTGGCATTTGAGATTTTGCGGGACTATATCGATGACATCATCGAGGTAAAGGAAGCATCGATCCGTAAAGCTGTGAAATACATGATCAAGGAAGAAAAGTTTATCGTGGAGGGAGCCAGCGCATCCACTGTGGCAGCGGTCATGGACAACCGGGACAGAGTTGGCGGACAAAACGTGGCCCTGGTCATGAGCGGCGGCAATATCGACGGCGAGCTGATGGTTCAGCTTCTGAATGCATGATTACAGGAATGCCTGAATACAGAACTGTCTGAATGGAAGGAGAATGGACTTTGAAAGAGGATCTGAGAAGCAGAATGCTGGAAACGGTAGAAATGCATCTGCCGGAGCTGAAAAAAATCCGGGATTATCTGTATGAAAATCCGGAAGTGGGCGGTACAGAGGCGAAGGCATCCGCACTGCTGGAGGATACATTGAAGAAACATGGATTTCAAGTAGACGGCACATTCCATAAGATCCCGTACTGTTTCCGCGCTGTGTTCGACAGCGGGAAACCGGGCCCGTCCATTGGCCTGACGGCAGAGTACGACGCACTGCCGGAGATCGGCCACGGGTGCGGCCATGATATCATCGCCGCTGCACCGCTGGGTGCGGCTCTGGCGCTGAAAGAGGCGGTAATGGAAACCGGCGGCCGCGTGGTTCTTTACGGCACACCGGCAGAGGAATGCTTTGTGAGCAAGGTTCAGCTCAGCCAGGAAGGGGCCTTCGACGAAGTGGATGTGGCCATGACCGTTCATCCAAATCCGGTGAACCTGTCCAGCGGAAAAACCACGGCACTGGATGCCTGGCAGGTGGAATTCTACGGAAAATCGTCCCATGCCGGTGCCCATCCGGAGGAAGGCATCAATGCACTGGATGCAGCGGTTCATTTCTATACCCTGATCGGATTTGAAAAACAGTATCTGAAGGATACAAATATTTACGGCGTTTTCGTGGACGGCGGAGAAAAATGCAGCGTGATTCCGGATCACGCTTCACTGAAATATATCGTTCGGGCTGATTCTGTGACAGATATCCGAAAGATTCGGAGTATGTTTGAGCGATGTGCCGCAGCGGCAGCAGGTGCTGTAGGTGCAACCTATGAGATCTGGAATAACGAACCGGGAAACATGGATATGGTGACCAATGATACCTTGTCTGATGTGTTTAACCGGCATTATGAGGCTCTGGGAGGCGGCATCATGCCCAAAGGAAAAAGCGGCGGGTCCACGGATATGGGAGATGTGAGTCATGTGGTTCCTGCTATTCATCCATGGATCGGGATGAACTGTCCGCAGCTGAGTCTCCATTCCAGAGAATTCGCCGAGGCGACCATCACGCCGGACGGAGACCGGGTGCTGGAACTGGGGGCCAAGGCGCTGGCACTAACCGGGCTGGAAGTTCTGACTGAACCGGAGCTTCTGGAAAAAATAAAAAAGGAATTCGAACAGGCGAAAAAAGCCTGGCAGGAATAGACAGGAGAATCGATACTTGGAAAAATCATTTCATATTACAACCTTCGGCTGTCAGATGAACGAGCATGACTCGGAGACGCTGGCGGGAATGTTGCTGGAGCGGGGATATGTACAGGCGAAGGAGAGAAAAGATGCGAACATCGTCATTTTCAATACCTGCAGTGTGCGGGAAAATGCGGATAAACGATTTTTCGGCACACTGGGACAGCTGAAAAAAAAGAAGATGGAGCAGGGCGAAAACTTTACGGTCTGCGTCTGCGGATGCATGATGCAGCAGCAGCATATCATCGATACGCTGAAGGCAAAGTACCCGTGGGTTGACGTGATTTTTGGCACGCATAATCTCCATCAGCTTCCGGAGCTTCTGGATAATCTGTACCGGGAGAAGGAAAAGCAGCTGGAGATCCTTCCGGATCGGGAGGAGATCGTGGAGGGGCTGCCTTCCAAACGTCTGTATCAGCATAAGGCATTCGTCAACATCATGTATGGGTGCAACAATTTCTGCACCTATTGCATCGTTCCATATACAAGAGGACGGGAAAAAAGCCGGAAACCGGAAGATATTCTCCGGGAAATCCGCAGCCTGGTGGAAGACGGAGTACGGGAAGTCATGCTGCTGGGACAGAATGTTAACTCTTACCGTGGGCAGAACGATGATGGCGTTATCACAGACTTCACAGACCTGCTGTATCAGCTGCAGGAAGTGGATGGACTGGAACGAATCCGGTTCATGACCAGTCATCCGAAGGATCTCTCGGACAAGCTGATTCAGGCCTTCGCAGACTGCCCGAAGCTGGGAAAATATATTCATCTGCCGGTGCAGGCCGGCTCCAGCCGCGTTCTGAAAGAGATGAACCGCAGATATACGAGAGAAGATTACCTGAAGCTTGTGGAAAAACTGAGAAAGGCGGTACCGGATATTGCTATCAGTACCGATATCATCGTGGGTTTCCCGGGGGAAACCGAGGAAGAATTTGAGGAAACCCTGACCCTCTGTGAAGAAGTACGGTATGATTCGGCATTCACCTTCCTGTATTCCGTGCGGAAGGGCACACCGGCAGAAAAATATGAAGACCAGATTCCGGAAGATGTGAAACATGCCAGGTTTAATCGTCTGGTGGAAGTGATCAACCGGATCTCTGCTGAAAAAAATGCAGAATATGTGGGACGTACTGAAACGGTGCTGGTGGAAGGGCCGGGCAAGACCGGCGGAAAAATCTTCAGCGGCCGGACAGAGTCCTTCAAACTGGTCAACTTCCGTGGAACGCCGGACATGACAGGAAAGCTTGTGAAGGTCAGAATCACGGAATCAAATACATTCAGCCTTGTCGGCGAGGTTGCCGGGCTGGAAGAATAATCGCCAATGGTGCGAAAGGGAAGAAAGGAAGTAGAAAATGGACATTTTTTCTGTCATCACCCTGCTGGGTGGACTGGCCATGTTCCTGTACGGCATGGAAGTCATGGGAGACGGACTGAAAAACGCATCAGGCTCCGCCCTGAAAACCGTTCTGGGAAAAGCCACCCAGAACATTGTATTCGGTGTGATAACCGGTATGCTGGTAACAGCCGTCATTCAAAGCTCCACGGCGACCATCGTACTTACAGTAGGTCTGATCAGTGCCGGGATTCTCAACCTGAAGCAGGCGACCAGCATTGTTATGGGTGCCAATATCGGAACGACGGTAACTGCACAGATCATCCGTCTGATGGACATCGATTCCAGCAGCAGTATGATTCTGGAGTTTTTCAAGCCTTCCACACTGGCACCGGTGGCCATGATCGCAGGCATCATTCTGATCATGTTTGTCAAATCCTCGAAGAGCAATACGCCGGGTGAAATCTGTATGGGTTTCGGTATTCTGTTCTCCGGTCTGATGAACATGACCGCTGCAGTGGAACCTCTTTCAGAATCTCCGGAGTTCCTGGATCTCATGCAGCAGTTCGGCGACCAGCCGATTCTGGCACTGCTGGTGGGTCTGGTGATGACCGTTATCGTACAGAGTTCCTCTGCCATGGTCGGTATGATTCAGGCACTGTCTGTGACGGGAGCCATGACATTCAACCTGGTCTATCCGATGATCATGGGTATCAATCTGGGAACCTGTGTGACCACCGCCATGGTCTGCTCCATCGGGTCTTCAAAAGATGCGAAAAGAACCGGTATCGTGCATATTGCCTTCAATGTAATCGGTACCATTGCATTCATGATCGTCATGTCTCTGATTAAGACGATGGGTGGTTTCCCGAACCTCTGGGGCAGTGTGGTAGACAGCGGCGGAATTGCAAACTTCCAGACCCTGTTCAATCTGCTGACTGCAGTGGCACTGATTCCGTTTGCGGGTGCACTTGTGAAACTGTCTCTGGCCATCGTGAAGCCGGAGCCGCAGGATGCGGAAGACAGAGCTGACCTTAGAGTGCCGGATACCAAGCTGTACGAAGTGCCTGCCATGGCCCTCGGCGAATCCAATAAAGCCATCGGTCACATGGGCGAAGTAGCACTGAAGAATCTGAAGAGAAGCTGTATTCTGCTGATGCGGTTTGACCCGGGCAGAGTTGATGTGATTAACGAAAACGAGGACAATCTGGACCAGTTTACAGACCAGATGGACACCTATCTGGTAAATCTGTCCAAATATGTGGAAACGGACAGTGATAACCAGTATATCAACATCCTGATGCAGGGCAGCACCAATTTCGAGCGAATCGGCGACCATGCTGTCAATATCATGGAAGCAGCGCAGACCATTGAGGACGAAAAGATTACCTTCACGCCGGAAGCCCAGGAAGAGCTGAAGGTGGTCCGGGATGCGGTACTGGAAATCACAGATATTACGGTGAACGCCTTCGGCGCCATGTCCTACGAGGAAGCGAAGCGGATCGAGCCGCTGGAAGAAGTCATCGATGATATGGTCGTAACGCTGAAAGACCGTCATATTGAGCGTCTGAAAGCCGGAAACTGCAGTACTACCAGCGGCATGATGTTTATCGAACTGCTGACCAATCTGGAACGTATTGCGGACCAGTGCTCCAATATCGCACTGCTGATCCTCAGCCACAAGGATAAGTCCATTCTGGGCAACCATCACGGTTATGTCCGCGAACTCCATAAGGGCGGCGATGTGACCTACGATGCAGAACTGCTGCGCCAGAGAGAACAGTACCTGAAGCGTCTTGAAAATATAGAACCATAGAACAAGCATAGCAGAGGTATAAACCGGGCTCAACGAGCCCGGTTTTTTCATGCCTTTCGGCAGGATGCTTTCTGTCATAATCCATGGGATGCCACATATATTTGGAATAAAGAGTGGTTTCACGGAGGGATACTATGACAACAAATACAAGCATTTATCAGGATATCAGCCGGCGTGCTGACGGGAATATCTATATCGGCGTGGTGGGACCGGTCAGGACGGGAAAATCAACGCTGATTCGCCGGTTTATGGACGTGATGGTCTTTCCGAACATGACCAATCCGTACGAAAAAAACAGAGTGATGGATGAGATGCCCCAGAGCGGAGAGGGAAAAACCATTACCACCACCGAGCCAAAGTTTATTCCTCCGGAAGCGGTCAGCGTATCGACCCGGAGCGGTGCAGTGTTTTCTGTTCGGCTTGTTGATTGTGTCGGTTATCTGATTCCCGGTGTACTGGGACATGAAGAAGAAGGAAAAGAGCGGATGGTAGCCACACCGTGGTCCGAGGAAAAGATACCATTCAGTATGGCAGCTGAAATGGGAACAGAAAAAGTGATTACAGATCATTCCGTCGTAGGTATCGTGGTGACCACCGACGGAACCATCGGTGAGATTCCGAGAAAAAACTACATCGAAGCAGAGGAACGGACCGTTCAGCAGCTGAAAAATTTACACAAACCGTTTGTGGTGGTGCTGAATTCCACTGAACCACAGTCCGCATCTGCCAGGGAACTTGCCGAAGAACTGGAAACCAGGTATGGCGTGCCAGTCATGCCTGTCAACTGCCAAAAGCTGAATGAAGAAGGATTTGATAAAATCTTCCAAAAGCTTGTGTACCAGTTCCCGGCCTGTGAAGTGGACTTTCGGCTTCCGGGCTTCCTGGATGCGCTTCCGGGAAGTCACTGGATCAAGGAAAGCATCATAGAGAGTGTGCGCAGCTGGCTGAAGCATTTTGAAACCATCGGTGATATCATGGAAACCTGCACCATGATCGCCGATGGAAAGATCATAAAAGAAGTCCGCATCGTACGTGCAGATATGGGCGAGGGGATTGTAGAACTGGAGCCGGTGCTTGACAGCAGCCTGTACTACAAGGTAGTGGAAGAAATCATGGGCGCACCGGTAGAAAACGACAGTCAGATGTTCCTGCTTCTTCGGGAATATGCCGGCGCCAAGATGGCCTTTGATAATATCCGGGGAGCACTGGAACAGGCAGAAGCCGAAGACTACGGAATTGTAGCACCGAGACTGTCAGATATGGTGCTTGAAAAACCGGAAGTTTTCCGCCAGGGCAATAAATACGGTGTTCGAATGACTGCCAAAGCACCATGTTTTCATATCATAAGAACCACAATATCTACCGAAGTATCGCCGGTGGTCGGAACGGAGAGTCAGTCGGAGGACCTGGCAGGTTATCTGATCGAGCAATTTGGAAACGAGGAAGAGGACATCTGGGAAACCAATCTCTTTGGAAAATCTCTGAAAGAAATGGTTACTGAACAGATGGAAAGCAAAGTAAACAATGTTCCCATTCCGCTGCGGGAGAAAGTACAGCGATCTCTGCAGCGCATCAGCGACGAAGGAAAAGATTATTTCATCTGCATCATTCTCTGATTCTCAATGCTTCCGGTATCGATACGATTCATTCTGTACATACTACAGGTATGAGAAAAACATTGTGCGGGCCGGCAGAGGAATGCACGGCCGAAAAAACGAATACGGTCCTGGTGTCAGTTGTGACAGCCTTCATCACCACCTTCATGGGAAGCGCTCTGAATCTGTCTGTTCCATCCATCGGTGAGGAATTTCACGCAAGCGCTTCTCAGGTGGGATGGACGGTGACCGTCTATATGCTTGCATGCACAGCTCTGGCTGTTCCTTTCGGACGGGTGGCAGATACAGCAGACCGGAAAAGAATCTTTACATCAGGTATTTTCCTGTTTTGTGCCGGATCCATTCTCGCAGTCTTTTCCCGAAGCCTTCCGAGCCTGCTGGTCTTTCGGCTGATCCAGGGCGTGGGTGCATCCATGATCTTCAGTACAAATGTAGCCATGGTATCCGCCGCAGCCGGGGAAGCTGAGCGGGGAAAGCTTCTGGGTTATACCACTGCAGCAAACTATCTGGGTCTTTCTGCGGGTCCGGCAGCCGGCGGCCTGCTGAACGACGGATTTGGGTGGCGGTCTGTATTTCTTGCTGCGGCAGCGGTGTCTGCGGCGGCATTTTTCATTGCTGTGAAAAAGCTGCCTTCGAAAAAGAAGACGGGATTTCTTCGCAAAACATATCCACCCGGGGATGACTGCTGTCTCTATATTTTCGGTATTTCGGGAATCATGTGGGGTCTTTCTTCTGCAGCGAAATCTCCATGGGGGATAGGGGCACTTCTGGCAGGTGCCGGATGTATGGCGTTCCTTCTTTCTCGAAAAAAAGGAAGGCATTACAGCAATGCTCCATTACTGGATTTCGGCATGTTTCGTAATCAGAACGCCTTTCTTTGGACAGGCATGGCGGGCTTTTTCAATTACGGATCCATTTTCGCCATGAATTATCTGCTTTCCCTGTATTTGCAGCTGCTTGCAGGCTGCAGCAGCAGAAGGGCAGGGATGATTCTCATTGCAGCACCTGTGGTACAGACCATATTGTCACTTGTCACGGGACGTCTTTCGGACCGACGCAGTCCGGGTAATCTTTCTGCATTGGGTATGGCCGTGACAGCAGCTGTACTGGCAGCCTTCGGATTCCTGCAGGAAGATACCTCCATCTGGATCGTGGCAGGACTGCTGGCCGCCGCCGGTGCAGGGTGTGCACTGTTTGCATCCCCGAATACCTGTGCTGCCATGTCCGCAGCAGGAAAAGACGCAGCAGGTATGGCATCTGCAGTTCTTGCAACCATGCGGTCTGCCGGACATACAGCGTCCATGGCTGTGGTCACAATGCTCACCAGCCTGTTTCTGGGCCGGGGCAGCTTATCGCAGGCTGATCCGTCTGTCTTACTTCAGATTATGCACCTGGCGTTCTTTTTGTTTTCCGGCCTCTGTATACTTGGAATTTTTATGGCATTGAAGGGAAAAGTATGATAAAATGTATGGTATCGTTTGAAAAAACATATCAATGGAGGCATTATGAGATTTTTAATTGCACTGTGGTTCGGAAAATTTCTTAATTTTCTGATCAATATCATCGATAAAACCAGAGGCTCCAATTTTTCGGGAGAGAAGGCACTTCGCATCGATCCGAAAATGGTTGCCCATTTTAAAGGAATCGATCCGGAGAAAGTTCTGTTCATTACCGGAACCAACGGTAAATCCACCTCGAACAATCTGATTAACCACATTCTTCGCGCAAACGGGAAAACGGTTGTTTCCAACCTGGAGGGTGCGAATCTGCTTGCCGGTGTGGCAACCGCCCTTCTGAAGGCTTCCAGTCTTACCGGAAAGGTGAAGGCAGACTATTATATCTTTGAAACCGACGAACGTTTCATGCCTATCATTCACAGTCAGCTGCCTGCAGCCAGCATCCTGGTAACCAACCTGCAGAAGGATCAGGTACAGAGAAACGGAGACCCGGACTTTATCTACCGCAGGGTGGCTCCGGTTCTGAAAAAAGATATCCGTCTGTTCCTGAACAATGAAGAACCCCGTGCCAAATCTTTCAGCATGGAACATGCGAAAGTAATCACCTACGGCGTAGAGAAACATTCGGATTCTTTCCGGAAAAAAGAGGGCTTTCCGACCATGGCGTGCCCTGTCTGTCATCACAGTATCGTTTTCCAGTATTACAACAATGATGGTGTGGGACCGTTCTACTGCACACACTGCGGCAACCAGAGCAGTCTGCAGGCAGATTATACCGTACGGAATGTGGATTTTGAGAAGAGATCATTCACCGTTGAGGATGTCAGCTTTCCGATGCCTTACAACATTCCGTACATGCTGTATAACTATGCGGCAGCCGTGGCTGTGGCAAAGGAACTGGCAGGGATAGAGCCTGCGGAGGCAGCAGAAGCCTTCGCGTCCTTCCGGAACGTGGGAGGACGGTTTGAAATCCTGAAATATAAGGACAAGACCATCAAATATATGCGAATCAAGCAGGAAAATCCGGAAACCCTTCAGACCTGCATCAACATTATGGCAGGGGATCAGGAACGGAAGATGGTATGTCTGGGCCTTTGTCCGCTGGTGGACATGATTCCGCATTATACAAACACGTTCTATGCCTTTGACTGCGATTTTTCGGAGCTCGCGGCAGGAGATGTGGAAAAATACTTCTGTTTCTCGGAACGGGTCTGCTATGATACGGCCAACCGTCTGATTTATGAAGGTGTGGATCCGTCCCTGATCTCCATTGCGGATACGGAGGATGTGGACACGATCTTTGCGGAGATTGAGAAAGCAGAAACAGACAACATCTACATGATCACCTGGCTTCATACCTATGAGCACATGCAGAAAAAACTCCATCTGCAGGATGCAGAGACCGGGAAGACCTGCACCGCAGCAGATGTGACATCAGAAGAGGAAAAAACGGAAGAAAAGGGGGAAGCGTAAGATGGAAAAAAAGAAACTGAAAGCGGCATGGCTTTTCCCGGATATACTCTATCTCCACGGTGAGCGTGGAAATATTCTGGCATTTCAGCGGATCGCAGGATTTGCGGGCGCAGAAGTGGAAGTGGACAGGATCGACCTTGATACGGAAGGCTTTGATCCGATGGAATATGATTTTATTTTCTGCCCGCCGGGAGAAATCGCATCGTTTCCTGTTTTGATTGAGTGGCTTCAGCCATACAGAGAGAAACTGGAAACCTATATTGCAGAAGGCAGGGTTCTGTTGGTGACAGGGACGAGCCAGTGCATCTTCGGGGGACGTACAATCCGGGAAGATGGAACGGAAATCACCGGTCTGGGACTGATCGATTGTGATTTTAAGGAACGGAAGCTGGTTTACGGAGATGATCTGTATTTCGAGACGGGTTACGGCTGCGAAGAAGGCGAAACCATGGAGATTTTCGGTTCTCAGATCCAGATGATGGGTGTAGACAGCAGGGAAATGCCGTTTGGCACGCTGAAATATGGCTTCGGAAACAGCGGCGAAGACCGAAAAGAAGGTTCCGTGAAAAATAATTCGATTTTTACCAATACTTTAGGTCCAATTTTTGTTTTAAACCCTTGGCTGACGAAAAAAATTGTGGTAAAATGTTTATGTAATATTGGAGTTGAGATTGAGGAATTTGATTTCGATGTCTCTCTGGAGAAAAAATCTCTGGAAACCAAGACAGTGTTCACGGACCGTAAGGTCACCAGGCTGCGCAATTGTAAATAATTCTAAAAACTGAACCGCCTCTGAGAGACGGTTCTTTTTTTCCGCTGTTTTCTTTTACTTTGGCAGCCGGTGACCGCAGTACGGACAGTATTCGAATGGATCGTCCGGCTGTGAGGATTCCGCTGGCTGTAAAGGCGCCGCGGCATGTGAAACTGCAGCACTCTGCGGCTGCTGACGGAGACTGGAAACCTGCTCCATGAAGCCGGCGGATAAAATACCGGTCGGGATAGCCACCATGCCGACGCCGAGAAATGTGAGAACAGTGCCGCAGATCTTACCTGCCAGAGTTACCGGAACCACATCGCCATATCCGACGGTGAGCAGGGTATTGGCGGCCCACCAGAAGCCGGAAAACGCATTGGCAAAGGCTTCCGGCTGGGCTTCGTGCTCCAGACTGTACATCAGCAGCGAAGCGGCGACCATAAGGATCAGCACGATGAAGGAAGAAGAAAGGAGCTGGCCTTTTTTCTTATTGATGACATCACCGATGACATGGAGCGGATCCGCATAGTGATGAATCCGGAATACCCGGAGAATCCGCACGATACGAAAGAGCCGCAGTACGCTGCCGCCCATGGGCAGGAAAAACGGAATGCAGGACAGAAAATCCACCAGACCTACCCAGGAGAACACGAAGCGGATTCGTGCCTTTGACGCTGGAAGGCGGATGTCAAGGCTTTCATAATACAGGTCTGCAGTCCAGATCCGGAGCACGTAATCCACCGTAAAGTACAGTACTGTCAGTGTTTCTGTGATATGCATGATACTTTTATACGGAAGAGACTCCGGAAAGGTATCAAAAATTGCGATGAAAATATTGATCAGTACAGCGGCCATCAGGGCATAGTCGTAAGCGCGGCTTGGAATGTCCGACAGGTTTCCGACCTGAATGATGGTATAAATACGCTTTCGTTTCATGCTCTTACCTCATGTTTCATGTTTCATCTTCATCTCGGCAGTATTTTTTTTCGAAGATCCGCCAGCCGGTTGAGGGCTTCGTTCAGAGTCTCGTCTTTTTTCGCAAAATGGAGGCGCACCAGGTGGTTCACGTCCTCCCGGAAAAAGCTGGAGCCCGGCACAGCAGCCACACCCACATCCCGGGTCATGACTTCACAAAACTCCAGATCACTGTCATAACCAAATTCAGATACGTCCAGAAGGACATAATATGCACCCTGCGGGTTCGTATGGACGATTTTCAGATCATCCAGGCCGCGCAGGAACAGTTCCCGTTTGTGGGTGTATTTTTCCCGCAGATCCTGATAGTATTCGTCACCGAATCGCAGACCCACCACGGCCGCCTCCTGCAGCGGCGCTGCAGCACCTACGGTGAGAAAGTCGTGGACTTTCTTGGCGGCCTCTATGATGTGCGGCGGTGCAATGATGTAGCCAAGTCTCCATCCTGTAATGGAATATGTTTTGGAGAGGGAACTGCAGGAAATGGTTCTTTCCCACATCCCCGGAAGGGATGCGAAATACACATGCTCATAAGGTTCGTACACAATATGTTCATACACCTCATCAGTGATGACGAAGGTATCATACTTCTCAGCCAGATCTGCGATGATCATCAGCTCGTCCCGGGTAAAGACCTTTCCGCACGGATTGGATGGATTACAGAGAATCAGTGCCTTCGGATGCTGCTGAAATGCGGCTTCCAGCTCGTCTACATTGAAATTAAATTCCGGCGGATACAGGGGTACGTAAATCGGCTCTGCGCCGGACAGAATCGTATCGGCACCATAGTTCTCATAGAAAGGCGAGAATATGACCACCTTGTCTCCTGGATTGGTTGCGGTCATCATGGCTGCCATCATGGCTTCCGTACTGCCGCAGGTGACGACAATTTCCCCGTTGGGATCAATGGGACGGCCCATGAAACGGGACTGCTTTTCTGCCAGGGCTTCTCGGAAATTCTGGGATCCCCAGGTAATGGCATACTGATTGAAATCTTCTTTGGTGACCTCTGCCAGACGGTCCAGAAGGGCCTGCGGCGGCTGGAAGTCAGGAAATCCCTGTGAGAGATTGACGGAGTCATATTTTAACGCGATTCTTGTCATTCTGCGGATGACGGAATCGGTGAAACTGTTGGTTCTGGTTGATAACTGCGGCATTCGTTTTACCTCCTGATGATTTACTACATTTCATTATTTTATCCTTTTCGGAAGTCCTCGTCAATGAAAAACCCACAGGAAGAGTCGAAAAATACCTGGTTTGGTCGAAAAAAAGACGGAACATGCGAAAAAGGACTGGGAATTTTCAGTCCTTTTCACATGTTTCGAATTGTGAGGTCCCTTTAGTCGGGAATACAGAGCTCGGTACCGACCAGCAGATTGTAAGGATCCATGGAAGGGTTTGCACGCATCAGGGCATCCAGCTTGATACCGTGCATCTTCGCAATTAAGTAAAGCGTATCTCCCGGGCTGACGGTATGGGTCCTGGTACAGGAGCCCGGCGGCTTCGGAAGCTGATCTTCTGTACCGGGAATGCAGAGCCGCGTACCGATCTGCAGATTGTATGGGTTGTCGATACAGTTGACTTTCATCAGAAGACTGACAGGAAGATCATACCGATCTGCAATGGCGTACAGAGTATCACCTTCCGCTACGGTGTAAACATCAATACAAACCAGGGATGTATCCATAAAAAACCACCTTTCTATCGAGACAATCTGTCAGATCGGACAAATTGTCAGAAGTCTTTTACCTTATATATATTTCAAATCCGGCAGAAATGTGATAAAATATCATAACATTACTGAAAAAACGAAGAGGGGTAACAATAAGATTATGAAAAAAATGTTTCGAAATGTGAACCCGGCAATTCTGATCATTCTGGTGGTTCTGGTGGTGAACCGGCTGCTGAGCTCCGGAGAAAGCCTGTCGGACTGGGTTTATGACACGCTGGTCAGCCTGCCTGGCATCATTATAGCACTTACGTTCCATGAAGCGGCCCATGGCTATGTATCCTACTGGCTGGGCGATCCTACGCCGAAGATTCAGGGAAGGCTTTCGCTGAATCCGGTGCATCACATCGATCCGGTGGGGTTTGTGGCACTGCTCATCGCCGGCTTTGGCTGGGGCGAGCCGGTGCAGATCAACCCGAACTATTACAAGCACAGAAGAAGGGATGAGTTTCTGGTATCCATCGCCGGCGTAACCACAAACTTTCTTCTGGCACTGATTGCTTCCTTCATCATCAAGGGCCTGCTGTACAATATGACAGAAAGCTTCTATGCAGGAATCGGCGGTGTGCTGCTGGATATTCTTGTTTATGTCTTCGGAATCAACATCGTGCTTATGGTTTTCAACCTGCTGCCGGTACCGCCGCTGGACGGCTTCGGCATTCTGACTCAGATCTTTGATCTGCAGAAGTACGACTGGTACTGGAAACTGTATCAGAACGGTTTCCCGATTTTGATGATCCTGATCATTTTCAATGTGACCGATAGGATCATCGGTCCGGTGAGCGGATTCTTTTACAATCTGCTGCTGTTTTAACGGGACATTTCTTGAATGTAACATGCGGGGGTGTTAATTTGAATCATGCAGAAACGGAGATCCAAAAGCGGCTGATGGATCTGAAAGACGAAGAATATAAGAAATTTCATTGTGGGCTCATGCCCGGCGTGGATCCGGACCGGGTCATCGGTGTGCGGACGCCGCAGCTGCGGAAGCTGGCAGCTGACATCATGAAACAGCAGCCGGATCTGGCAGAAGAATTTCTTCACAGTCTGCCCCATACATACTACGACGAAAATAACGTTCACGGTTTTCTCATCGCCGGGCGAAAAGATTTCCAACAGTGTGTCGGGGCGATCGAAGCCTTTCTTCCTTATGTGGATAACTGGGCCACCTGCGACCTGATCCGTCCGAAGGTCTTTTCGAAGCACCTGGAGGAACTGCTGCCATATATCGAAAGGTGGCTGGCATCGGATCACACCTACACCATCCGTTTCGGAATCCGGATGCTGATGGATTTCTATCTGGATGATGCCTTTGAAACCAGATATGCGGATATGGTGGCTGCAGTTCGTTCAGAAGCATATTATGTGAACATGGCGTCGGCCTGGTATTTCGCCACGGCCCTTGCCAAGCAGTATGATGCAGTCCTGCCGTATATCGAAAATCAGCGGATGGATACCTGGACCCATAATAAGGCGATTCAGAAGGCGGTGGAAAGCTACCGGATTACGCCGGAACAGAAGACGTATCTGAAGGGACTGAAAGTGAAATAATTTTTTAAAACCCCCTTGATTTTTTCCTCAGGGGGGTCTATACTATTTTTTGTTCATAAAATATGAACGAATTCCATATGGTCTGTTAGCTCAGCTGGGAGAGCGTCTGGGTCACAACCAGAATGTCAGCGGTTCGAGCCCGTTACAGACCACCATATTGGAACGCCGGATGTTTCGCGTCATGCAGATGTCCGGTGTTTTTTTGTCATTTCTGTGAAAAATGTGTCGGGATGATAAATTATCAGCACTCTAATGAAAAGAGTGCTAAAATTCGCTTTACTTTTTGCAGAAGAAGGTATATGATAGTCCTTGTAAGGAAAAAGTAAACATGGAATCAGAGAAGGGGTGATTTTATGAATATAGAAAAATACACACAGAATGCACAGCAGGCGATCATGGACAGCCAGAACATCGCCATCTCCGAAGGACATCAGGTTCTGGAATGTGAGCATCTGCACATGGCTCTGCTGCAGCAGCAGGACGGGCTCATCGGCAAACTGCTGACCTACATGAACGTGAATGTTTCTGCCATGGTCGGCGATCTGGAGGAAGAACTGGAAAAACTTCCGAAGGTATCCGGTTCGGCAGACAACATGTATGCGTCCCGCCGCCTGAACCAGCTTTTGCTGAATGCGGAAAAGAAGGCAGAACAGTTTAAGGATGAATATGTCAGCGTGGAACATCTGTATCTGGCACTGCTGGACGAGAGGGGAACGCCCAGTGCGAAGATCTTTTCCAAATACAGAATCACATCCAATGCATTTCTGGAAGCTCTGTCCAAGGTCAGAGGAAACCAGCGTGTCACCAGCCAGAATCCGGAGGATAACTATGATGCACTGAACAAGTATGGCCGGGATCTGGTGGAAATGGCCAGAGAGGGAAAGCTGGACCCGGTCATCGGCCGTGACGCAGAGATCCGTCACGCCATCCAGATTTTGAGCAGAAGAACCAAAAACAATCCGGTGCTCATCGGTGAGCCAGGCGTTGGTAAAACAGCCGTGGTGGAAGGACTGGCACAGAGAATTCTCAATGGCGATGTGCCGGAAGGACTGAAAGACAAAACAATTTTCGCTCTGGATATGGGTGCACTGATTGCCGGCGCCAAATTCCGGGGCGAGTTTGAGGAACGTCTGAAAGCGGTGCTCAATGAAGTGGAAAAATCCGAGGGCCGGATCATTTTATTCATCGATGAGATCCATAACATCGTCGGTGCCGGACGTACGGAAGGCTCCATGGATGCAGGCAACCTGCTGAAGCCGAAGCTGGCCAGAGGGGAGCTGCACTGCATCGGTGCCACCACACTGGATGAATACCGGAAATATATCGAAAAGGATGCAGCACTGGAACGGCGGTTCCAGAAGGTTCTGGTGGATCAGCCGACGGTGGAGGATACCGTTTCCATTCTCCGTGGTCTGAAGGAACGCTTTGAAATCCATCACGGCGTCAGAATCACCGATGGTGCGCTGATCGCCTGTGCGACCCTGTCGGATCGTTACATTACGGACCGGTTCCTGCCGGATAAGGCCATCGACCTGATGGATGAAGCGGCGGCAAGGATCCGTACGGAAATCGACAGCATGCCGGCGGAACTGGATGAGATCAGCCGGAAGATCATGCAGCTGGAAATTGAAAAACAGGCTCTGGGTAAGGAAACCGACAAGGCATCTGCCGTTCGTCTGGAAGCGCTGGAGAAGGAACTGGCCGCCCTGAAGGAAGAAAATGCTTCCATGCGTGCCCAGTGGGAAAATGAAAAGAAGGGTATCGCCGAGGTCAAGGCTACCAAGCAGCAGATCGAGGAAGTCAAGCATCAGATGGAAGAAGCGGAACGGAAATACGATCTGGAAAAGCTGGCCCAGCTGAAATACGGAACGCTTCCGGAACTGGAAAAGAAGCTGGAAGAGGAGAAGGCGAAGGCTTCCGGCAGCGGTGCGGCCGGTCAGGGCGGTGAAGGTACCGGCGAACGCCTGCTGAAGGAGGAAGTCACCGAAGAAGAAATCGCAGAAGTGGTATCCGGATGGACTGGAATTCCTGTAGCCAAGCTGGTGGAAACCGAGCGTGACAAACTGCTGCGCCTGCCGGAGATTCTCCATCAGAGAGTCATCGGCCAGGATGAAGGTGTCACCGCAGTTTCGGAGGCGATCCTCAGAGCCCGTGCCGGTCTGAAGGATGAAAACCGTCCGATCGGTTCCTTTATCTTCCTGGGGCCGACCGGTGTGGGCAAGACGGAGCTGGCAAAGGCACTGTCGGAAGCTCTGTTTGATACCGAAAAAAATATCATCCGTATCGATATGTCCGAATATATGGAGAAGCACTCCGTCTCCAGACTGGTGGGAGCGCCTCCGGGATATGTGGGATATGATGAAGGCGGTCAGCTGACCGAAGCCGTCCGCCGGAAACCGTACAGTGTGATCCTGTTCGATGAGATCGAAAAGGCGCATCCGGATGTGTTCAATATTCTGCTGCAGCTGCTGGATGACGGCCGTCGGACCGACAACCAGGGCAGAACGGTGGACTTCAAGAACACCATCGTGATCATGACCTCCAACATCGGAAGCAGCTATCTGATCGATCACATGACCGAAGACGGAACCATTCCGGAGGATGTGAAGGAACAGGTGACGGGAGAACTGAAGAACTACTTCCGTCCGGAATTCCTCAACCGAATCGACGATATCATCGTTTTCAGCGCACTGACGCTGCAGCAGGTAAGCCGGATCATCGAGCTGTCCCTTGCTTCTCTGGAAAAACGGCTGGCAGACCGGAACATGGGTCTGGTATTGACCGAGGAAGCGAAGACATTCATCGCCGGAGAAGCCTACGATCCGCAGTACGGCGCACGTCCGGTGAAACGGTATCTGCAGAAGTATGTGGAAACGGAGATCGCATCCATGATTATCCGCGGCGAGCTGATGGATGGCGGCAGAGTCATCATCGAAACCGAAGGAGAAGGAGAGGAAAAACACCTTACCTTCCGTCCGCAGGACATGCTGCAGGAACAATAAGAAACAATCGAATCCGGACAACCGAATCTGAAACAATAAAAATACCGTGCTGTAACATCTGGCGGCACGGTTTTTTCGTGGTTTGAAAGGCGGCATCCCCGCATATACTGCTTCTAAGAGCGGAAAGGGGAAGCATAAATCATATGGGGATTTTTGAGATTATGCTGGTGGGACTGGGACTGTCCATGGATGCCTTCGCAGCTGCCATATGCCAGGGGCTCACGTTAAAGAAGTTGACAATAAATATTATACTGCAAATCGGAGTTGCTTTCGGCACATTTCAGGCCATGATGCCGGCAGCAGGATATTTCCTGGGCAGACAGTTTGAAGCATCCGTCAAAGCTGTGGATCACTGGGCAGCGTTCCTTCTGCTGACCTTTATCGGCAGCAGGATGATCTGGGATGCAGCAGGTGACAGCGCCAACAGAGAAAGCTTTCATGAGAGCGCTGCAGACCCGTGTTTCCAGCTGCAGCGTCCGTCGGGTCTGCTGCGGCTGAGGGAAATCCTTTCCCTTGCTCTTGCCACCAGTATCGACGCGCTGGCAGCGGGTATCACCTTTGCATTTCTGCAGGTCCGCATCCTGCCTGCTGTCAGTCTCATCGGCATGATCACTTTCATCCTTTCGTGTACAGGCGTGATTCTGGGACATCGGTTCGGGGGGCGCCAGAAAACCAAAGCCGGCATTGCCGGCGGTCTGATTCTGATTCTGATGGGGCTGAAGACCCTGGTGGAACATATGGGGCTGCCTGGTTGAAATCCGGAATGAATCCTATACCCGTCGAATCATGGTCCGCAGCATGTGGATTTCCGTTGCTTCTGCTCCGGCTTCCGGATCCCTGCTGCGAAATGCCTGAAAGATAGCCCGGTGCTCTTCCAGTACTACAGGAAGATAGTTGGCCGGATAACGAACCTTCGCATTGGCATGGTGCAGATAAAAATTGTAGCGGGATAAGGTCGCTTCCAGTTCCCGGTTATGACAGGCCTGATACAGGGCTGTGTCAAAGCCGTGGTTGATCCGGAGCATTTTTTCCAGATCACCGCTCATGGTGTAAAACTCCATGAATTCAAAAATCTGCTCCAGCATATCCATTTCCTCCGGCGTAATCCGGTCGATGGCCCATCGCACGCACTGCACCTCCAGCGGTGCCTTCAGCAGGAAAAAGTCGTCGATCTCACGGGACGTAAAGCCCTTCACGACGGCACCCCGATTGGGAATGGTCTCAATGAGACCTTCTGCCTCCACATGGCGCAAAATCTCCCGTATCGGCGTTCTGCTGATCCCGTACCGGTCGCAGAGCTTCTGCTCGACGATACGCTGTCCCGGTCGGAGCTTTCCCGTCAAAATCTCTGTTTTCAGCTCTTCTTCTATTTTTTCCGCCATGGTTTTCTGAACGATGGACGGATCGATGATGGAATCCAGATTGATCATTTCTACACCTCAACACGAAATTGTATACAATTTATATTTTTTATTGTATCACGGCGAAAAAAAAGCGTCAAGTTATAGATTTTGGGGTATATAATATTCGGCATTTCATGCTTCAGGAGGAAAACATGGTAAAACAGGAAGATATCAATGAAATACTGGACCGGCTCGAAATGCAGTATCCCGATGCGGAATGTGCGCTCCACCACGAAAATGTGTTTCAGCTGATTGTGGCAGTGGCCCTGTCGGCACAGACCACGGATAAAAGCGTCAATCAGGTGACGCCGGCCCTCTTCGCAAAATATCCAGATCCGGCTTCTCTGGCTGCGGCGGATGTTTCGGAGGTTGAGGACTGTCTGAAGCGTATCGGCATGTACCGGACCAAGGCGAAGAATATCATCGGCATGGCCAAGGTACTGACGGCGGAATACGACGGTCAGGTTCCGGAGGACTACGACGCACTGGTTTCACTGCCCGGTGTGGGAAGAAAAACCGCCAATGTGGTGCTTTCTGTGGGCTTCGGACAGCAGCGGATCGCCGTGGATACCCATGTGTTCCGGGTGGCCAACCGGATCGGCCTAGTGCATGAAAAGGACGTGCTGAAAACAGAACTTGCCCTGATGGACCGCATCCCGCAGGAACGATGGTCCAGAACCCATCACAGCCTGATTTTCCACGGAAGACAGTGCTGCGATGCCAGAAAGCCGGACTGCGAACACTGCACGGTGAGCGAGTTTTGCGAATACATAAATAAAAGCGAGCAAGGAGTAGAGAAATGATTTATCAGAATATATTAGATGCCATCGGCCATACGCCGATCGTTCAGCTGAACCGTATGACAGGTCCGGAAGACGCCCGGGTGCTGGTGAAATTCGAAGGACTCAACGTGGGAGGATCCATCAAGACCAGAACTGCCTACAACATGATCTGTCAGGCAGAACAGGACGGGATCCTGAAGCCGGATTCCATCATCGTGGAACCGACCAGCGGAAACCAGGGTATCGGCCTGGCGCTGGTGGGTGCGGTGAAGGGGTATAAGACGGTGATCATCATGCCGGATTCCGTCAGCCATGAGCGGAAAATGCTGGTGGAGCACTACGGTGCGGAAGTGATTCTGGTCCATGATGCCGGCAATATCGGCGACTGCATTGAAGAATGCGTAAACCGTGCTGCACAGATGGCAGAATATGATCCGAAGGTCTTCGTGCCGCAGCAGTTTGAAAACAAAGCCAATCCTATGGTGCACAGACACCATACAGGCCTGGAGATTCTGGAACAGGTGGCAGGTCCCATCGATGGATTTTGCTCCGGTATCGGCACCGGCGGAACCATCACCGGCATCGGCGAGACGCTGAAAGCTCTGAATCCGCAGATTGAAATCTGGGCGGTGGAACCGGAAAACGCTGCGATTCTGTCCGGCGGCAGCGTGGGAACCCATCTGCAGATGGGTATCGGCGACGGGGTGATCCCGGGCGTGCTGAACCAGAAGATTTATGATGATATCTTCATCGTGACTGACGAGGTGGCGCTGCAGACAGCGAAGGATCTGGCTTCGAAAGAAGGCCTTATGTGCGGCATTTCCAGCGGTACCAATGTGGCGGCAGCACTGGCGCTGGCCAGGAAGCTGGGAAAAGGAAAGACGGTGGTTACCGTCCTGCCGGATACCGCAGAGCGGTATTTCTCCACACCGCTGTTTGAGGAATAGCCTGAATAGTCTGAAAAAGAAACGCTTTCACCCTCCGGGGATTTCACCCCGGAAAAGTGAAAGCGTTTTTTAAAACTCTTTTTCCAGTCCATGATTGAGTTTATATTATGCGCCAAAGCCTGTCATAACGGCGATGATCATCATAATTGCCTGTACACCGATCAGTGCGAAGAAAACAGGGAAGATGAACTTCCACCATTTCTCCAGCTTCACGCCTGCCAGGCCGGCCATGATTGCTGCGAATGCAGTCGGCCATACGATGTTGGATAAGCCGTCACCGAACTGGTATGCAAGTACTGCAGTATCGCGGGTGAGACCCAGAAGGTCTGCCATCGGTGCCATGATCGGCATGGAAACCGCAGCCTGTCCTGAACCGGATGGAATGAAGAAGTTCAGGATCGTCTGCATGATCAGCATTGCGATGCCGGAGAGCCAGCTCGGCAGATGAGACAGCGGCAGGGACAGTCCGTACACAACGGTGTCGATGATATTGCCTGCCTGCAGTACGATCAGGGTAGCACGGGCAATACCGATCATCATGGCAGAGGTACATGCTTCCTGGAATCCTTTGGCGAAGGAGTTGCCGATTTCATCCAAACTTTCCCGCATGATGATTGCAGCGATGATGCCCATGATCAGAAGAACTGCAGAAATCTCTGCAAAGTACCAGCCTTTTACCTTGACGCCTACAACAATGATGATGATGGCGGCCAGCAGATCAATCAGTACCAGCTTCTGCTTCAGGCCGAATTCCTTCTCCTGACCGTCCACATTTCCGGTAGCCAGGGCACTGAAATCGTCACCATAAACCAGACTCTTGGTCGGGTCCGCCTTGACCTTCAGAGCATAACGCATGGTCAGACCGGCACCGACGATGATCATCGCAATGTGGCAGAGAATACGGAATCCTGCACCGGACATATAGTCCACTTCTGCGATACCCTGGGCAACGCCTACTGTAAACGGATTCATCACCGCACCGGAGTATCCCATGCCGGCACCCAGAGCTACAACTGCCAGGCCTACCACAGCATCGTAGCCGATACCGATAAAGATCGCCGCAAAGATTGGGATGAATGGTACCCATTCTTCAAACATACCCACGGTGGAAGAACCAAGTCCGAATAATGCCATAAAAATAGGGATAATGATGACGCTGCTTTTGCCCTTAAACACTTTCATAAGGACAACCACCAGACCGTCAAATGCACCGCTCTTAATGATGAAGGATACGGATGCGAAAGCGATAAATACGAAGAATACGATTTCACCCGCATTGACCATACCGTTGAAGAACGCCTGGAAGAACGTGAACGGTCCAACCGGGGATGCATCGACTTCATGCCAGGTTCCCGGTACTACAACCATACGGCCGGATTCGTTTTCAATCCGGTCAAATTCACCGGCAGGGATGATCCAGGTCAGAATTGCACACAGCAATACGATAAAGAATAGAATAATGAAGATATGAGGAAGATGAAATTTTTTCTTCTCATCCAGTTTTGGTCCATTACTCATGATAAACCTCCTGTTCTGCTGCCTTCCAATTACTTTTGTGATTTAACTCGATAAAGCGTCGAAAGAATCACAAACCGCAATCAGAAAGCAAGTCTGAAATAATTCTAGCTGTATTTAAAATCATAGAACTGGTAAATGAAGTTGGACAGATCAGAATGGCTGTCTGCCGCAGAGTTTTATTATCATTTCTTTATATACTTCAGTGGTCCGCTCCAGATCTGCTTCGCAGATATGTTCGTTGGCCTGATGGGCTGTCATCGGCCCGGGTCCCAGAATAATGCGGTCACCTTCAAAGAAAGATGCCTCTGTAATGCCAAAGAAAGGCTGCCCGTCCTTACCGGTCAGTGCTTCATATTCATGGACCAGACTGCTGTCGTTTCGGAAAGACGGGATATCATTGATGATTACATATGTACCGTCCAGACCTTCCAGCGCCTGATCTACGGCTTCCCTAATGAGAGGATATTCCCGCGGAGAATCACAGATGCGGAAGTCAAGATAAACGGTTGTTTTATCCGGCACTTTGTTGATGGACGTTCCGCCTTCGATAATGCCGATATTCATGGTCGGGTACGGAACACCGAAAAACGGGCTTGGAGTCTTTCTCAGTTCCTCTTCGAAATCCATCATACGGTTGAGAAAACGAACCGCATTCTTATTGGAACTCTTACCATCAATCGGTGTGCTGGAATGGGTCGTGATACCCGTAAAGGTGAAGATATATTCCAGCAGTCCCTTCGAGCCGGTCATCGGAATCAGATCTGTCGGTTCTGCCACCAGAACATGGGGCGGAAATGCAGGTTCTGTATCTACGAGATCCTTGATTCCCTGAAAGAGAATTTCTTCATCATAGGTACAGTAAACTGCCAGTCCTTTCTCCAGGGCAGGCAGATCAGTTGCGGCAATGGCCGCCATGAAAGCAGCTATGCCGCCTTTCATATCGCAGGCACCCAGGCCGTATAAATTACCGTCTGCCTCCGTTAATGTGAACGGATCGGTTGTCCAGCCATCGGTGATATCCACCGTGTCCGTGTGACCGAGGAAGCCTAAGGCAGGATCCTGTCCATATCTGGCAATCAGAATTTCTTTTCCGGTGTCGTTATTTTTTCTGCGTTCTACAGTGAGACCCAGCGGCGTGAAAAAGTTCTCGATATAGTCCATAACAGAACTGTTATCTCTGTCAGCGATGGTGTTGATTGCAACCAGGTCTTTTAAGATTTCTTTTGCAGTCATCTGACATGCTCCTTTCTGCAAAATGACGATATTTAATTGTATAATACGATTTTTTATTTTTCAATACATTTTGCAGAATTTTGAAAAAATATTTCCTATAAAACGGACACATTCCACTGTAAAATAGGACTATCGGATTCTCCTTCTTTATTGTAGAATAAGGTAAATCAGCAAACGGGAGGAAAGCGAATGAAAATCGTAATGATACATGGACAGAACCATGAAGGAAGTACCTGCATGGAGGTAACAGACCATGGAAGATGAAATAATACAGCAAATTTCGTCGAGAAAAGAAACTTCTTCTGCGATAGGATAGTGTCGAAAGAGAGGATTTTGTTATGAAACAGGAAGATAAAATCATGATTCGCGGCCTCCGCCAGAATAATCTGAAAAACGTTTCACTGGATGTGCCAAAAGGAAAGATCGTTGTATTCACCGGTGTATCCGGTTCCGGAAAGTCCAGTATTGTATTCGATACCATCGCTGCAGAGAGTCAGCGGCAGATGAATGAGACCTATACGGCATTCATGCGGGGCAGACTGCCGAAATATGAAAAACCGAAGGTAGAGAAGATTGACAACCTTTCGGCCTCTGTGATTGTGGACCAGTCCCGGCTGGGCGGAAATGCCCGCTCCACCGTGGGAACCATCAGCGATATGTACGCTGCGCTGCGGCTGCTCTATTCCAGGATCGGTACGCCTTATGCAGGCACCGCGTCCTACTTTTCCTTCAATGATCCCAACGGGATGTGCAAAACATGCTCCGGCATCGGTAAGATCATGGATCTGGATATTGAGCGGGCCATTGACCCGGAGAAAAGCTGGAATGAAGCCATGCTGAATCTGCCGGCCTTCGGCGTGGGAAACTATTACTGGAAGCAGTATACCGGATCCGGTCTGTTTGACCTGGATAAGAAATATAAGGACTATACGCCGGAGGAACGAAATCTTCTGCTGTTCGGCAGCCGCACGCCGGGCGGCCCCAGAGAACATAAAAAAGTAGAAGGCATCAAGACCCAGTTTCAGCGGCTCTGTCTGATGAAAGGTCCGGAGGAGCAGAACGATAATACGCTGAAGCGTCTGAATCAGTTCATGGAAGAGAAGACCTGTCCGGACTGCGGCGGCCGCCGGCTGAATCCAAAGACTCTGTCCTGCAAGGTGGCAGGCTACAGTATCGATGAAATGTGTGCCATGGAGTTCTCACAGCTGGTGGAAGTGCTGAAGACCATCGAGGATCCGAGGGCTGCTACCATCGTGGAAAATTTGACAGCATCCCTGAACCGGATGATCGACATCGGGCTTCATTATTTATCCATGAATCGGGAATCCTCCACACTTTCCGGTGGAGAAGCACAGCGGCTGAAGCTGGTCCGGTATATGGGCAGCAGCCTGACCGGCATGACCTATATTTTCGATGAACCCAGCACCGGCATGCATCCCAGAGATGTGCACCGCATGACCAATCTGCTCCGGAATCTCCGGGACAGGGGAAACACCGTCCTGGTGGTGGAACACGATAAGGATGTGATTTCCATCGCCGATGAGATCATCGATGTGGGACCGCTGGCCGGAAAAAACGGGGGCCAGATTCTCTTTCAGGGAAGCTATGAAGCTCTGCTTCTGTCCGGCACTCGTACCGGTGAAGCCATGAAACATGTGGTACCGTTCCGGGAACATCCGCGGAAGCCTTCCGGATTTCTGCCGGTGAGAAATGCGTCGATTCACAACCTGAAAAACGTGTCGCTGGACATTCCGCTGGATGTGCTGACCGTGGTCACCGGTGTGGCCGGTTCCGGCAAGAGTTCGCTGATTCGGGATGTTTTCGCCCGGCAGTATGCAGATCGGGTGATTCTGGTGGACCAGTCTCCGGTGACCGCAACCGGACGTTCCACACCGGCCACATTCCTGGGATTCTTCGATGAGATCCGAAAGGTCATGGCGGCAGAAACCGGAGCCGTAGCTTCTCTGTTTTCCTTTAACAGCAAGGGCGGATGTCCGGTCTGCGGCGGCAGGGGATCCATCGTCACCGAGCTGGTATTCATGGATCCGGTGACCACCACCTGCGAAGCCTGCGAGGGCAGACGGTACAGTCAGGAGGCGCTGTCTTACCGTTATCACGGGAAAAACATTGTGGAAATCCTGGACATGTCTGCTGCCGAAGCCCGGGACTTTTTCCGTGAACACCGCAAAATCCGCAAAGCCCTGGATGCCATGATTGAAGTCGGACTGCCGTATCT
>JAQXSU010000135.1 GCA_029219125.1 Bacillota bacterium | reverse complement strand
ACGGGTCAGAAATCTGATCCCGGCAGGAATTCCCCTGGCAAAACGGGAAGACTACATTATAAAAGCCCTGACTTACTATGCGAAATACAGAGAACGAAAGGAGCAGGAACGATGATGGCAGACGGAACCAGAGAAAAGCTGAGACGATTACTTAAGGGACTCGGTGAAAATCAGAATATGGTAATACAGTTTTCAGACATGGAAGCAGAGCAGACCAGTGAAACAGACACCGCTCAGATGCATATCGCTTTGCAGAGTCTGAAACCGGGAAATACCCTGCTTGTGAGGTTTACCCATGGAAGCGAATAAAGAACTGGAGATGGTAAGTGTTCGCCTCGTTCCGGAATACAAGCTGTACAGCGAAACTGCACTGATTACCTCGGAAGATGCGGTGAAACTCCTGCAGGAAGAACTGGCACAGTATGATCGGGAAGTGTTCTGTGTCCTGCACCTCAATGCAAAAAACTATCCCATCAGTGCCAGTATCACCAGCATAGGAGAAATCAACTCCACCCTGGTACATCCGCGGGAGGTATTCAAAAGCGCAGTTCTCGCCTCTGCAGCAGGCATCGTTCTTTTGCACAATCATCCCAGCGGAGATCCGAACCCAAGTCAGGATGACATAGAAGTAACCAGCAGGCTTGTTTTCTGCGGCGAACTGATGGGAATCCGTGTGGTAGATCACATCGTTTGCGGTTCCAGGGGCAGGTTCTGCAGTGTTTTTGAGTTCGATAAAAACGAAGGCATGAATCAACCGATCATAGAGCTGCCGGCGAAAGACAAATCGGACATGAGCAGCATAGTGATTTCCCGAAAGATTAACGGTCATGAAACCGAAATCACCCTGACGAAAGAAGAAATGCAGCAGGCGTATTTTGCGCAGGAGAAAATCTGGGACGAAGAATACGTCCGCAACTATCTGCGGGATAAGGATTACTCGGCGGAAAGCCGGGCAGCGTTTCGGGCAGAATTCGGTTTCTCCGCAAAATCCGTGCTCCAGGCGGATGCTGCGGTGTCGAAGCTTGCTGCTGACATGCGGCGGAATGCGGATAAATACGGTATGAATGACCTGGAGGGGCTGGAAGAAGCCTTTTCGGAGGAGCGGCAGCGCAGGCTGCAGAAAAGAAAAAGCAGGCAGCAGGAACGATGAAGGTTCCGGTGAATGAAAACAGAGAAAGCATGCAGGGAGGAAAAGCAGAATGAAAAAGATGACAAGCATATTCCTGACGATATTACTGGTTCTTGCTGCGGCAGTGCCCGCCTTTGCAGGCACGCCTGCGGAGGAATTCTCCGCACAGCAGATAAAGACGACTGTGCCGACCGGCGTGAAAGCTGCATCCTATAGTTGCAGCAAAATCAAGGTCACATGGGATCCGGTGCCCGGCGCGGATGGATATATCGTGTACCGTTCCGAAAGCAGAAACGGAACGTATTCGAAAGCGTATTCCACATCGGATCCGGAGAAGAACTGGTATATCAACACCGGAAGAACCTGCGGCAGAACCTGGTATTACAAGGTTCGCGGATATTGCATCAGAAACGGGAAGAGGGTATATACGAAATATTCCAAACCGGTCAGTGCATACGCCAGGCCGAACAAGGTAAAGATAACGAGCCTGTCCACCGGCGGAGATGTGCTGCTTGATTTTCATCTGAAATGGAAGCCTGTCTCCGGGGCAAGCGGCTATCAGGTATATATCCGGCAGCAAGGCATGGAAAAGTATCAGCTGGCCGGAACATATACTAAGACATCGGCAGTGTTTGCGATTCCGGATACAAAGAATCTTTACGATGTGAAGGTGCGGGCATACCGTACAGTGAAGGGAAAGAAAGTTTACGGTCTCTTTTCTGATGTGGTAAGCTATTCGTTTGACTGGGATGCGGATATGCTGAAGGAGGCAGGAGAAGCATATCTTTTGAAGACCTATCCGGGGATCACTCTGGATGATACGCTTTCGACCGGAGTGAAAAAGAATCCATGGGATGGATTTACATCCTGGTCTGCGCTGTGGCCAGCCAGCTACTGCCGTTACCAGTCCTGGGACCTGGTAAAAACGGATCTGGAAGAAACAATCCGGCT
>JAQXSU010000134.1 GCA_029219125.1 Bacillota bacterium | reverse complement strand
ATAGGATTTGCCGGTCAGTTCTGCCGGTGTACATGGAAGTTTCGGCATTTGGGAAGGAACATACAGTCCCTTATCCTCTGCCAGACCGCGGATGATGGCCTGGGGCGCGTTTCTGTATGCTTTGCTTCCTCTTGTGCTTTCGTATTTCATGGTCTTTTGTCTCTCCTTTTTGCAATTCAATTACCTTTTAGAATATCACATTTTCCCCTGTATTTCAACCGATTTCCGGATATATCAGAACATATATGTAAATTCTGAAAGAACTCTTGTTTTCCCTCTCGTGTAGCGGTAAAATAAAGGAGCGGCATGCGTCGATTCATGTCTATCCGTGTCGAAGCATGTCGTAGGGGGGATACAAATCATGAAACACAAATTAAAGAATCAAACGAAATTGAAAAACAAAAAAATACTTTCGCTGGTCCTGGTGCTTGCGGTCTGCCTGTCCATAGCCACATACCAGCTTCTGCCGGGAAGCAATGCGGAGGGCACTGCTCTGGCTGCGTCAGCCGGCACTTCTGCTTCCGGCACTGCATCAGCCTCTGCATCTTCCACCACTTCCACCACCGCGTCCAGCCTGAAAGCGCCTTCCATCCAGGTCGCCCCATCCGGCTATGAAGGGCTGAAAATCACATGGAATAAGGTCAGCGGCGCGAAATCCTACGAGATCTACCGTGCTTCGTCCAGGTCCGGCACTTATAAAAAAACAGCCGTAGTCCAGAGCACCGGCTATACCGATAAAACAGCTGCCCAGAACCGGACATATTACTACAAAGTCCGGGCCATCAGCGGCAAGTCGAAAAGCAGCTTCAGTTCCGTCAAATCCGGCAAAATCCGCACCGCGGTCTCCCTGAAAAAAATCCCTGCATACAGCGGAAGCCCATACACAGAGATCAACGGCGGGGAGACATATTTTGCGAAGAATATGTATGTAAAAAAATCCAGCCAGACATTTTCGAAGCTGGACAGCCTGGGGCGCTGCGGCACTGCATTCGCTGTGGTGGGAAGGGATCTGATGCCCACGGAAGAACGGGGTTCCATCGGCATGATTAAGCCGGCCGGCTGGCACACGGTTCGCTATGACGACCTGATCGCAGACAAGTATCTGTACAACCGGTGCCACTTGATCGGCTACCAGCTCACCGGGGAAAACGCCAATGTGCAAAATCTGATCACGGGCACCCGCTATCTCAACGTGGAGGGGATGCTGCCTTTTGAGAATCAGGTGGCGGAGTATGTGCGAAAAACAGGGAATCATGTGCTTTACCGTGTAACGCCAATTTACGATGGGAAGTATCTGGTTGCCCGGGGCGTAGAGATGGAGGCGTCTTCGGTGGAGGATCAGGGCAAGGGTCTGGAATTTCATGTGTTCGTCTACAACGTGCAGCCGGGCATCGAAATCGACTATGCCACCGGAGACAGCAGGCGGGCATCGGACGCCAGCGGCGGTACATCCGCTGCCGATCCGGGAAAACAGCCGGAGTATACCTATGTGTTGAACACCAATACGAAGAAGTTCCACTATCCGACCTGCAGCAGCGTCAGTCAGATGGCGGAAAAAAATAAAAAGGCAGTCACCGCTTCCCGCGACGAGATCATCGCAGACGGCTACAGCCCGTGCGGAAACTGCAAACCATAACAAATAGGGCTGCGAGCAAAATCACTGCCGCAGCCCCATTTTTCTATTTTCCCTGCTGCCTGCACCAGATCTTCATGATCAGACTCACCGGAAGCAGCTTGACCATACGCACCTGCATCCGCACCGGCAGTCCCAGAATGGAGACTGACTTTTTCTTTCGCAGATCCTTCATGGCCCGTTCGATCACCTGCTCCGCCGTGTAGTACCGGTCATAATATTTGATGGTGTCGTCGTGAACCGCATGGTCGAAAAACTCGGTTTTGATCCAGCCCGGCGCCACCGCCATCACATGGATGCCCCGGTCCTGCAGCTCCACACCCAGCGCCCGGGAAAAGCTCATGACGTAAGCCTTCGATGCGCCGTATACGTTGATGTACGGCACCGGCTGCCAGGAGGAATTGGAGGCCAGATTTACCAGATGGCTTCCCGCCGGCATGTATGGAATGCTGATGTGGCTCATAGCCGTCAGGGCCTGGTCGTTGAGCTGAATGATGTCAAGCTGCTTGTCCATGTCCATTTCCGTGAATGTCCCGAAGAGGCCGAAGCCTGCCGCGTTGACCAGCACCTGAATCTCCGGCTTTTCCGTTTCCAGCATCTCTTTATATTTCTGATAGCTTTCCCGCTCCAGCAGATCCAGGGCTACAGGGCGTACCGCAGTCCGGCAGCGGTCGTTCAGTTCCCGCAGCTTTTCTTCCCGCCGGGCGATGACCCAGATTTCATCCAGTTCAAATTCCTTGTCAATGGCATATACAAACTCCCGGCCCATGCCGCTGGACGCGCCGGTGATCAC
>JAQXSU010000133.1 GCA_029219125.1 Bacillota bacterium | reverse complement strand
CTTCCATGGATGAGCGAACATCCGATGATGATCATTGCACTGGCTCCGGGTGGATTCTTCATCTACGCATGTGCTATCGCAGCCATCAACTTCTTCACCAAGGGTAAAGGTGTAAAGGGAAGCTTCGGCTGCCAGGGCTGTGCGATGGCTTCCATCTGTCAGCAGGAAAAATGTCTTGCAGAACTGGAGAAAGGAGTTGAAGCATAATGAGTTACTTTTCTATCATACTTGGAATGATTCTGGTAAACAACTATGTGCTGGCTCAGTTCCTGGGCATCTGCCCGTTCCTTGGTGTATCCAAGAAGCTGGATTCTGCAGTAGGTATGGGTATCGCCGTTATCTTCGTAATGGTACTGGCGACTGCCGTAACATGGCCGGTTCAGCTGCTGCTTGACAGCTTCGGCATCGGATATCTGCAGACCATCGTGTTTATTCTGGTCATTGCCGCACTGGTTCAGTTCGTGGAAATGGCGCTGAAGAAGTTCATACCGTCCCTGCATAAGGCACTGGGCGTGTTCCTTCCGCTGATCACCACCAACTGTGCCGTACTGGGTGTATGTATCACCAACATCGATGAAGGCTATAATTACATTCAGGCTCTGGTAAATTCCTTTGGCGCCGGTGTCGGCTTCCTGCTGGCTATGGTAATTTTCTCCGGCATGAGAAAGAAAATCGATGATAATCCTGCCGTTCCAAAGGCTTTCCAGGGTTCTCCGATCGTATTGGTTACTGCTGCCCTGCTGTCCCTGGCATTCATGGGATTCGGCGGCTTAGTATAAGAAGAAGGAGGCGATGAGAAATGATGGACATTTTAATACCAGTCGTACTGGTTTCAGCAGTAGGTTTCGTATTTGCTGTTATTCTGACAATTGCTTCCAAAATCTTCTACGTTCCTGTAGATGAGACTGTAACAAATCTGAGAGCGGAACTTCCGGGCGCAAACTGCGGTGCCTGCGGCTTCGCCGGATGCGATGATTACGCAAATGCGCTGGCGGCGGATCCTTCCATCGGCACGGCGAAATGTCCGGTTGGCGGTGCAGACTGCGCTGCCAAGCTGGCAGAGATTCTGGGCGTGGAAGCCGGTTCTGCAGAACCGCAGGTTGCTGTGGTAATGTGTAACGGAAATGCGGAAGCTGCCAAGACTCTGATGGAATATCAGGGCCTGTCAACCTGTGCAGCTGCGAAGCAGCTTTTCGGCGGCCTTTCTGCCTGCCGCTACGGTTGTATGGGTCTGGGCGACTGTGCAGCTGCCTGCCCGTATGGCGCGATTCAGGTATGCAATGGCGTAGCTGTTGTAAACCGTGATCTCTGCGTAGGATGCGGTATCTGTGCAAACCAGTGCCCGAACCACGTAATTCGTATTGCACCTGCCAAGAATAAAGTGGTGGTACAGTGTAATTCCAAGGATAAGGGTGCTGTTACCAGAAAGAACTGTGCAAATGGCTGTATCGGCTGCAAGAAGTGCGAAAAGGCCTGCAAGTTTGAGGCCGTAACGATTACAGATAATCTGGCTGCAATCGATCCGGAAAAGTGCAAGAACTGCGGACTTTGTGCCAAGGAGTGCCCGACCGGCGCAATCCTCAATATGAGAGCAAAGAGAAAGCCGGCTGCTCCGGCCGCATCTGCAGCACCTGCAGCTCCGAAAGCACCTGCTCCGGCAGCGGAAGCACCAAAGGCTGAAGCTCCTGCACCAGCAGCAGAAGCGGAAGCACCAAAGGCAGAATAAGAGACAACCTTTCTAAACTGAAATAAATAAACCCCCTGGGTCAGCTGTGGAATGCAGCCGGCCCAGGGGGTTTGTTATGCTTTGACGTGAAACTCAGAGAAGACGTTGCAGATAGTTTCTGCCTTCTTCGGTAATCATGGTGCCGCCGCGGCCTTTTCCGATTTCCAGAAGACCCCGCTGCTCCAGATCGGAGAGAATCCTGCGAAGACGGCTGTCGCTGACGGCAATCTCGTTTTCCTGCAAAAAGTGAAGCATGGCAGTCCGTCCGATTCCATGGGAAAGTGAGGTATTGGCTTCGATCAGCTTCAGCAGTATTTTTTCAAGATGGTCTGACGTGGCTGCTTTTGCAGGTCGAACGGAATGCATCGCATATGAATTCTGATAGATATAATCCGGCAGAGAGCAGAGGGCGTCATAGTAGGCGGTTACATTTTCAATTTCCCTGATATTTCCAGGCCAGTCATAGGACAGCAGAATGCGTCGTTCTTCACCGGACAGAGAACGGTAAGCAGATCCCATGAAATGCTCCAGCAGAAGAGGGATATCGTCTCTTCTGCTGCGCAGCGGAGGAAGATGAAATGCCAGTACATTGAGACGGAAGAACAGGTCCTGACGGAATTCTCCTTTTCGGACTGCCTCTGCCAGATCCTTATTGGTGGCGGTAATCAGCCGCACATCGATGTCCATCAGCCGGTCACCGCCCAGCCGCATGATCTGTTTCTCCTGGATGACACGGAGCAGCTGGCTTTGCAGCTTCGGAGAAATATCTCCGATCTCATCGAGGAAGATCGTGCCATGATTGGCCTGTTCGAAAAGTCCCACCTTTCCCTTTTCACGGGCCCCGGTAAAAGCACCGGGCTCGTATCCGAAAAGCTCGCTTTCCAGCAGGTTTTCCGGGAGGGCTGCACAGTTGATCGCCACGAACGGTTCCTTATTCCGGAAGGAACCGTTGTGAATGGACTGGGCCATCAGTTCCTTTCCAGTACCACTCTCACCGCTGAGGAGAACGGTAAAGTCGGTAGGCGCAATTTTTGAAATTTTCGAAATGAGGTCGTCCATGACTTGAGACTGATGAATGATATCCCGGAACTGGTGCCGCGCCACATAGCCTTTCTGCACATTCTGCCGGCTGTAGAGCTCCAGCTCATTTTCGTCCTGGAACAGGATGAAATAGCCGATGGTTTCATCCATGATGGAAAAGGTGTATTTATCGCAGTGATAGTTGACACCATTTACGCTGACAATGGCCGACGTTGTCTCACTCCCTTCCAGCAGCTGTTTCGGGACAAAATCCAGAATATTGATATAGCGGGTCTCTGCAGCGTGGAGCAGAGAGAGGGCTTTTTTATTGGCATAAACGGGACGGCAGCGGCTGTCCACCAACAGCATGGCATAGGGGCCGGAATTGGCGATGTGATCCAGCATTTCACCTTTCAGATAGCTGAAAATGTAGTTATCGTGATAGGAAGTGTCTGGCTCGACCAGCGTCTTGATATGGCGGAACAGGTTCCGGTTGATCACATTGACATCCAGATCCAGGAAACGCATCAGTGTGTAGACTGTGCTGAAACTGATCTGGCGAATGCCTACATCAATGACATCTTTTATATGTTTCGGCACGTACTGCGGTGCACCGGTGGTAATTGCAACGGAGAAATCATCGTACGCATGGGTATTCCGCAGCGGATAGTCAAGGGCCGTCATGTTTATGTGGCCTACATTCAGATAGGAAAGGGTGGAAACCAGTTCCTTGGATGAATTGGTTCCGTCGTTGACGACGAGCACATTGGTATTTTCCGGAATGGCGAGAATCCGTTCCAGACTTCCTTTCGGAAAACTGCGTTCCAGTGCAAAGATCGCCGTATAATCACTGACATGATGCCGCAAATATTCAAATGGCACTTCGTGTTCCATTAAATACGCATCCTCATGAAGGATCGTATCTTCTTGAAAAAGCTCCGTATAATACAGCGTGAACTGTACATATTCCTCGAAAATATTTTCCAGTGACTTTTTCAGATAGTCCATGGCGTCAGCGTTTTCCGTGTTGGCGAAAACGATACCTACATGTTTCATGGCACTCCCTCCTGGTTTTTGTATATAGAAAGTATACCACAACGTCACTCGAAAACAAGATAAAATAAGATATACTCCTGAAAAATACCCTATTGGAATAAAAAAACATCGAAATACAGGGAAAAACATCAAATTCAAATAGACGGACAGAAAATGCAGTGCTATAATATCGAATATAAATTCTCAAATGCTAAATTTTATGAGGTAAATCATGAACAAGAAGAAAAGAACTGGAAAATATATCGCAGCATTTCTGCTGAGCATGCTGATCCTGCTTCTGCCGGGAAGCGCCATGGCGGAAAGCTTACAGGAGGATCCGACGCCAAACACCACGGCAGCGATCCTGTATGAAGCCACCACCGGCACCGTGCTGTATGAAAAAAATGCAGATGAGCAGCTGCTGCCTGCCAGTATGACGAAGATTATGACGGCCATACTGGCGCTGGAGCAGAACCCGCAGCTGGAGGGAGAATTCACTGTTTCGGATGATGCAGTCAGTTCCTACTACTGCAGTTACATGATTCCGCAGAAGCATCTGCTGGGCGGGGAAGTCATTTCCTATGAGGACTGCATGCGCTTCATGCTGGTACGGTCTGCCAATGATGCAGCCAATGCCCTTGCCTTTGAGATCGGCGGATCCATGAGAGGATTCACCGATATGATGAATGCCAAAGCGGAGGAACTGGGCTGTGAGAACACCCATTTTTCCGATCCTTCGGGTCTGTCATCCTACAATCATTATACATCGGCCAGAGATATGGTGAAGATGGCCGAATATGCCATGCAGTTCGATAAATTCCGGGAACTGGTGCTGAAAGACGGCGGTACGATTCCCCCTTCAAATAAACGGCAAAAAGGATTTGACTATGAACCCGTAAATGGTATGGTATTTCCTGACGAACGGTGCGATAATCCATACGTCCAATATATGAAAGGCATCAAGGATGGATGGATTCCGCAATCCGGATACTGCTACACCGGCTGCATGGAAAAGGATGGCCTGGTATGGTATTCGGCAGTTTTCGGCGGAGATGATATTCCGGATGGAAACGGAGAATACCTGCAGGGCGCGTATGTCGATACGGTGGCATTATATGATATGACGGAAGGCCTCACGGCAGATGATCTGAAAAAGCCGAAAACCGCAATCTGGATCACATTGATTGTATTTGCAGCGGCCGTGATTGCAGCAGGTATGATAATGTGGCATAGAAAAAAGAGATAACGGGTTAAAACGGGATGAATCATCCCGAAAAAAATCCTGTTATTATTCACAGAATCTTCAAAAATCCTATTTTTTCAATATGAAACAATTTTTTTCATGTTGGCTTGTTTCTTGCAGTAAAAAATACCGTAAGGAGATATTTATGCGAAAGACGATTCGTCTTCCTGCATGAAAATAAAAGGAAAAGAAGAGAAGGAAAATGGAGAGAGATACGAAGAAGCTGGAACTGTATCTGGACAAGATGTTCGAAGAGAAAAAATATCCCGGCGTAGCCATCTGCATTCGCGGACCGGAGGGGATTCTCTTTGAAAAGGGATACGGATACAGAAACATGGAAGAGAAGAAGGAAGTCAACGGCGACACCATGTTCGGGATTGCATCCATGAGCAAGTCCATGACGGCGCTTGCCTGCTGCATTCTGGATGTGGAAGGGAAGATGAGCCTGGAGGATCCTGTGGTGAAGTATTTCCCGGACTTTCATATTCCGGGTGCTGCCGATGAGTGCGTAACCGTCAGAACGCTGGCCATGCACCGGGCAGGCATCCC
>JAQXSU010000132.1 GCA_029219125.1 Bacillota bacterium | reverse complement strand
ACCGGCTATCGATATACCATCTATCTGACAGAATGGATGGGTAAAAAAATCTGTTTCTATATGACGATGATCTCTGCGGCGGCTGCGGCTGCCTGTCTGGAAGAAGCCAGATGCCTGACCGGTGCAAAGAAATATATTCTCTTCGGATCCAGCTGAACGCTGGACCGGAGCAAAACCGACGGCAAACTGATGGTGCCGACGGCAGCTTACCGGGATGAGGGTGTTTCCTATCATTACATGCCGGCCTCAGACTACATAGAAATGAAACACTGGGAAACGGTTGCGTCGTTTTTCGAGAAACAGGGTGTACCTTATGTCATCGGAAAAACGTGGACGACGGACGGAATCTACAGGGAAACTGCAGGAAATGCAGAAAAACGCAGACAGGAGGGATGTATTTCCGTGGAAATGGAAGCTGCGGGGATACAGGCAGTCTGCGATCATCACGGACTTTCCCTGTACAACTTCCTCTTTGCCAGCGACTGTCTGGAGAAAGAGGAATGGAAAAACGAGCTGCTGGGAACCAGCGGCGAAAAGGAAATGCAGGTGAAGTGTTTTCAGCTCGCACTTCATCTGGCAGCAGAACTGTAATCTTTCAAAAAAACTCCGAACCGCTGTAACGAAACGCAAAAAAACAGCATGAACCATACAGAAGGGATGAGAGGAGGTGAAAGAAATGCAGTCACGAGATGAAAAGAACAAGATGGAAGAAATATACCAGAAATATGCGCAGACGGTCTACAAATATCTGCTGTCCCTGACGCGAGACAGTCAGCTTGCCGAGGAACTGACCCAGGAAACTTTCTATCAGGCAGTGAAAAGCATCGGAAGGTACGACGGCAGCTGCAGCGTTTCCACATGGCTTTGTGCCATCGCCAAACACCAGCTGTCTGCATGGCGGAGAAAAAATCCCGAAACTGAATCTCTGGATGAAGACGTAGCCCGGGAAGCTCACAGAACCCTGACGGAGAGAGAATCGTCGGGCGAGGAGATTTTGCTGGGAAAAGAAGATCGAGTAGACCTGATGCGGCGGCTGCATTTCTGCCCGGAACCCGTCCGGGAAGTGCTGTACCTGCGAATCTTCGGCAACCTGTCCTTCCGCGAGATCGGGGAGATCATGGGAAAGACGGAGAACTGGGCGCGGGTGACGTTTTACAGGGGGAAAGAGCGTTTGAGAAAGGAGCTGGCGGAGTATGAATAAGATTCCATGTGAAGTGATACAGGATTTAATGCCTTCCTATATCGACGGGCTGACCAGTCCGGTGACGAGCCGTGCGTTGGAGGAGCACGTGGAAGGGTGCGAAAACTGCAGAAAGGTGCTGGAACATATGCGGCAGCCGGACGGGACACCGGAAAGCGCGGCCGAATTGCCGGACCGGCAGGAAATTGATTTCCTGAAAAAAACCAGGAAACGGACAAGAGGTGTGATGCTTGGGAGCATTGCGGCGGCTTTGGTGATCGTGGTGCTGACCCTTGCCGGCAAAACATTTCTGCTCGGCTCTCCTGCGGGTGCGGAGGCTGCAGTGTGCAATCTGGATATCGACGGAAATGTTGTTTCGGTCACTGCTTCGGCGATTTCTGACAAGCAGGCGATCTCATCAGTACATTTCGAGGAGATGGATGGGGTCGTGTCGGTATCGTTACGTACAGTTGCGAAAAGTCCTCTTCATAAGGGTAATTATCAGGCGGAATATACCGCTTCGGAAGAAATCACCCAAGTCTGCATCGGTGACCGGATTCTCTGGGATCATGGGATGGCAATTTCTACGCTGACTTCTGCGGTATACCAGACACGCCATGACTACGTGGGCAGCATGCCGGATAACGGGGAAACGGCTGGGGCACTGAATATGGCGTGGAATCTGGGAAGTTTCCGGAATGAACTCCAGACGGAACAGGAACCTTACGGATGGACCATGATTCTTGATGATGAAATCCCTGAAAACATTCTCACAGAGCAGGAAAACAAGATGCGGAATTTCGCATATGTGCTTCTGGGTGTGACGGGCAACCTGGGGGAAGTGTCCTATCGGTACCACTCCGGGGAAAAGGAATGCAGTCTGACGGTGACGGCGAATGATGCTTCTGCGTTTCTGGGCAGTGACATCAAGGCATGCGGCGAGAATGTGAGCTTGCTGGAAACGCTGATCCAGAAGACCGGAATGAATGGCTTCGACTATTCACCGCTGAGCTCTGCCGGCAAATTTTCTGAAGAATAAATAACCAATGAGAGGCGGTTCTGTAAACCAGAGCCGCTTTTTCGTTTACGCGGGCAGTGTGAAAAGTCCGACGTTTCATGCCAACCTATAAAACTGACACATTTTTCTGAAGAAACGTACTATAAAAAACTCCGATAATTTCGTAGAATTTATTCATAAAATGTGGTAAGGTAAGGAGGAAGCGAAGAACATGCGTTGTGTTGTTTTCGATGAGGAAAGGAGTTACTGATGAAAGCACAAGCCATTGTATATACTTCGAACACCGGATTTACCCGGGAATATGCCCTGATACTGGGCCAAAAGACGAATCTGCCTGTGTACTCTCTGCAGGAGGCACCCGGCAAAATCG
>JAQXSU010000131.1 GCA_029219125.1 Bacillota bacterium | reverse complement strand
GCAGCAACAACCTGTCCGATTTCCAGTTCTTCTGCAATGTTGGTCACTCTCTTGTTTGCAACTTCGGAAATGTGTACCAGTCCGTCAAGACCAGGTTCCAGTTCTACGAATGCACCGTATTCCTTGATCTGAACAACTTTACCTTCCACGATCTGACCAACTTCATACTTTTCGTTGATCACGGACCACGGTTCAGGCTGGGTCTGCTTCAGACCTAAGGAAATCTTGCCTTTTTCTTCGTTCATGGAAAGGATCTTTACCTTTACCTTGTCGCCGATCTGCAGAACTTCCTGCGGATGTTTCAGCTTGCCCCAGGAAATTTCGGAGATGTGCAGTAAACCGTCGATACCGCCCAGGTCTACGAAAGCACCGTAATCGGTAAATCTCATAACGGTTCCTTCTACGATATCGTCTACGTTCAGGCTGCTCCAGATTTCGTCCAGCTTCTTCTTCTTTTCTTCAGCCAGAACAGTCTTGTGGGAGAATACAGCTCTGCCTCTCTTCTGATCAACTCTGGTGATCTTGACATCCAGTTCCTGACCCATAAATTCATCGGCATTTTCCACATACTTGTCAGATAACTGTGACAGAGGAATAAAGCCGGAAACTTCTTTATAAGCAGCGATTACGCCACCATTCACCTGTTTTACAACCTTAACGGTGATAATCGACTTATTCTCATACGCGTCGATGATTTCGCCCCAGTGTTCATTTACTTCTAATTTCTTCTTAGAAAGTAAGATGCCGCCGTCACCATCGTCTGTCTTAATGACTTTCGCCTGGATTTCATCGCCTTCGTGGAATAAATCTGTTAGCTTCTGGTCTCCTTCCAATGTTACTTCTTCTTTAGGAATAATACCATCCTTTTTGCATCCCATGTTAACGATGATCTCTTTTTCAGTAACCTGGTGTACCTTTCCGTTAACAGTTTCGCCTACTCTAGGTAATCTTAATGATTTTTCGATATCTTCCATTAAGTCCTGCATGTTCATTTCAGTGATGTTTTCACTCATGGTAGCAATAACCTCCTTAATTACGCATTCAGGTGTCGATGCACCTGCCGCAATACCTATTTTATTACATTTTCGCAATTCTTGCAATGGTAAATCTTCTATTTTTTCGACAAAATAGCTATTTTCGCAATAGTTTTTTGATATTTCCCAAAGTTTTCTAGTATTAGAACTGTCTCTTCCTCCAATAATTACCATTGCATCGCTTTCTTTCGCCAATGCGATACAGCCGTTCTGCCGGTCTGTGGTTGCGCTGCATATGGTATTGCGGACCGTAAATGTCTTTCCCTTCTCACGCAGAACATCTGTGACAGCTTCCAGGGTTTCTTTCCGAATCGTCGTCTGACACACCAGAAACAGGTTGTCCTCCTCCAATGCGTCTGCTTCCTGTGCAGATGCCACGATCCTCGCCTGATTGCCGCACCAGCCGGCAATGCCGCGCACCTCCGGATGATTCCGATCACCCACGATCACGACCTGAAATCCGTCTTCCCATGCCTGCCGCACCAGGGTGTGGATTTTGCTCACAAAGGGACAGGTCGCATTGACCACATGGATATTTCTTCGTTCTGCTTCCTCGAAAAAATCCGCCGGCTCCCCATGAGACCGGACGATGACTAAATCACCCTCCCCGGCCTCATCCAGATTATGAATGATATGCACACCGCGCCTTGCCAGATCATCGGTAACAAACTTGTTGTGAATCAGCGGGCCGCATGTATAAATCGTGCGGTTTTCTTTTTTTTCGATTTGTTCTTCCGTTTTCATCAGTGCCCGTTTCACACCAAAGCAGAAGCCGGAGTTCTCAGCCCTTCTTATTTCTTTCATAGGATTTTTCCAGACTTTCTAAAAATTTTTTAAAGGATGCCTCGGAGCCGTTCTCCGTCGGCTGATAGTATTTCACACCTTCTGCCTCCAGATTGTCCGGCAGATACTGCTGGTCCACATAACCGCCATAGGCATGTGGATACTTATACGTATTCCCATATCCCAGCTTTTTCGCGCCCTGATAGTGTGCGTCTTTCAGATGGGCCGGAATATCATCGATCTTTTTCGTTTTCAGATCGGAAAGTGCTGCCTGATAGGCTGCCACAGCAGAATTGGATTTCGGCGCCGATGCCAGCAGTATGACTGCCTGACTCAGATTGATCGCCGCTTCCGGAAGACCCACCATCATAGCTGCCTGCACGCAGGCTGTCACAATGGAAATTGCAGACGGATAGGCCATGCCGATGTCTTCACTGGCGATCACCAGCAGTCGCCGCCCGATCATCTGGATATCCGCTCCGCCATCGATCAGCCGGGCGAAATAATGGATTGCCGCATCCGGATCACTTCCACGGATGGATTTCTGCAGAGCAGACAGCAGGTTGTATCTGTCATCTCCCTTGTCATAGAATCCCACTTTCCTCTGCATGGCTTCTGCCACGATTTCCTTGGTTATGGTCTGCCCGTCGCCCAGATTATCTACGATGAATCCCACCGTGTCCAGGGTGACTCTGGCATCGCCGTTGGCCATGCTGCCGATCAGCTCCAGTGCATCCTCTTCCCAGGAAATATGCAAGTTTCCAAATCCCTTTTCCTTATCCTCCAGGGCACGCCGGGCGATGGTCATCAGGTTTTCCGGGCTGAGCCGTTTGAATTCATAGATATTCCGCACCCTGCTGATAATGGCGTTGTTCACGGCAAAATACGGGTTCTCGGTGGTACTGCCGATGAATTTGATCACGCCCTCTTCCAGTGCTTTCAGAAGAGAGTCCTG
>JAQXSU010000130.1 GCA_029219125.1 Bacillota bacterium | reverse complement strand
CCGTGGCCCGGCATAGGTCAGGCCGGCTGCTGTGGAAAGCCCCGCCCCTGCACCGATGATCACTGAGTCTGCTTCCTCCAGCGCCAGCCGGAGACCTTGAATATTCTCACTGCTGAAGCAGTCTTCTGTAAATTTCTTCGTTCTGTTCCTGAAATACATTAAAAATCACCTCAATGTTGCTTTTCGTTTCTGCAAGATATTCTGTTACGGTTTCCACCGCGATTTCTGCGGCTTTCTGATTGGGGAAACAGAAAACCCCGGTAGAAATGCAGCAGAAAGCGATGCTGCCGATGCCATTCTGGTCTGCCAGCTGAAGGCAGGAACGGTAACAGGATGCCAGCTGATCGCAGTGCTGCCGGGTCAGCGGCCCCTGTACGATGGGGCCGACGGTGTGAATCACATAATCACAGGGCAGGTTGTATGCCGGTGTGATTTTCGCCTGCCCGGTGGGCTCTGTATATCCCTGGGCAGTCATGATGTCCGCACATCTGGCCCGAAGCTGAACCCCGGCAAAGGTGTGAATGCAGTTGTCGATGCAGCTGTGGCAGGGTTGGTAGCATCCGGTCATGCCGCTGTTTGCTGCATTGACGATGGCACCGCAGGCCAGGGTGGTGATATCTCCGCGCCAGAGACGGATTCCATCCCGCAAAATCTGGAGATCTGACAGCTTCACAATGCCCCGGTGTTTCACTTCTTCCTGCAGGTATGCATCCTGCACCTGCAGGAATTCCTCGTCCGGCAATCCCGGCATGCGGATATTCATCAGACTGCGGAGAAACCGTCGATGCCCGCTTTCGTCTTTCGGCACCGGCAGGCTGCTGCAGGCCGGATTTTCCTGCAGCAGCCGCCGAATCAGCCAGATGCGCCGTTCTTTCTGATTCATACGGTTTGCGTCCATAGCGGATTAAAATTCATACGGCGGGTTGCCGGAAAAGTCCGCGATGACACCATGGGGTTCTTCCAGATAAAAGACCTCGAAGATCGGATTGTCTGCACTGCCATACTGACTCTTTACGATTGGGTTATTCATGCAGGCTTCTTTCACTGTCATATTGTTTTCAAACACGGCTTTGCCGCTGAGACGGATCCATGAAAACTCCGGACTGGAAACAGAGACCTGAACATTTGGATTTTCCTGCATGTCTTTATAGACTTCTTTGGTGCTGTTGGTGCAGAACCAGAGCTTTCCATCCTGCTCTAATGCGAACATGAACGGGCGGCATTTCGCCTTGCCGTCGCGGCCTACGGTGGCCAGATACTGTACCGGGTTTGCTTCTAAAAATTCTACGACTTTTTTCATGATGTGTACCTCCTTGAAATTGTTTTGTATGGTTTTATGGCATGATTTTGTTTCTGGCCTTATGGTACGCCATCAGCGCCTTTTGCACAAGTACGCACAATATTGTGGCATAGTTACCGGGAAGTAACCCTTGGGAAATTCCAGGGTGCTTGGAGAGAAAAAAGTTTGTAGAGTAGATTTTGCGGGTAAGTTACAAAAGGAAACTATAAAGAGAGAAACGGAGGGAGAACGTCGTGAGTGAGGAAAGAAAGCTGCCGGAATGTCCGGTGGAGACGACTCTGATGCTCATCGGGGATAAGTGGAAGGTGCTGATTTTGAGGGATCTGATGCCTGGGACGAAGCGGTTTGGCGAGCTGAAGAAATCCATCGGTACCGTGTCACAGAAGGTGCTGACGGCGCAGCTGCGGGAGATGGAAGCTCAGGGGCTGGTGTCCCGGAAGGTGTATGCCGAGGTGCCGCCGCGGGTGGAATATACCCTGACGGAGACGGGGTGCAGTCTGAAGCCGGTTCTGGATGCCATGTGGGCGTGGGGCGAGGAATATAAGACGAAGAATGAAAAATAAAATATCCTGTCGTCTCCGGGCTGTTACAGTTCGGCGTCCGACAGGATTTCGTTTATCTTTTCCAGCAGCTGGTCCATGGTGTGGGCCCGGCTTCTGGCGCAGGCTTTCGCATCTTCTTCGCAAAGCAGGCAGCGCCGAGGGGCGGCACCCAGCTGGCTTCTGCTGATGCTGTGGGGAAAGTTCTCCCCGGGAATCAGCACGTCCATATCAAAGAGTCTTCCCAGGGCACTGCCTTCTTCCACAGAGACGGCGGCTTTTTTTATGTCCAGCGCCAGTGTCTCCAGCGCCAGTGCCTCCGGTGCCAGCTTTTTGGATTCAGCAGTATTGGATGCCGCACTGTTTGCCGCGCTGCTCTGGACAACCAGATAGGCTTCCGGTCCGGTGGCCAGCGGCCGGAATTCTTCGTGGAGAATGGTGAAGCTGCATTCCGAACCACAGCGGTCTGCAAGTATCGTTTTTAGACGATGAAGCCCTGCTTCCAGTGCTTTGCGGTACCGGGGGCTGTCTTTTACCGGGCCGGGGATGTTCAGGGTCATGGAGACCAGAACGGTGCAGGGATATGCGTTTAACAGCTCTTTCTGATGGTATACCCGGCTTTCCCGGGCGTCCAGCAGGTCCATCAGGGTCAGCTGGCGTGGGGCGGCATTCATGTGGGTCGGCGGTGTGTTCATCGGTGTGTTCATCGGTCCAGGTCCTCCTTCAGAAGATAGTCCAGTGTTGTCTGGGGCAGAAGCACAGACAAGTCAGAAATCAGCTGCGAAGACGGATTTTCCAGAGAATCCAGACTGTCCCCGAGAAGTGCCCGGACGCGGGATGCGCTGACCGGCTGGCCA
>JAQXSU010000129.1 GCA_029219125.1 Bacillota bacterium | reverse complement strand
ATATTTTCCTTCTGACAAATTCTCATGAATCGTGGACATCATTTTCCGGCTGCTGTCGAAAGGTACTTCGCCCACCCGCGGCATCCGGCTTTCTATTTCATTTTTATCCAGATTCATCTGATACGCATAGTTTACCAGTGCACATTCTGTCGGCTCCCCTGTGGCCTGCGTATCCCCCGGTTCGATCTTCGCATCACTGCACAATGCCATCGCCGTGGCAAGAAGTACTTCATCCTCACCATAATGCTTCACCACAGTCATCTTGTTCTGGGTCAGAGTTCCTGTCTTATCTGAACAGATGATCTGCGCACACCCGAGAGTTTCCACTGCGGTCAGCTTGCGGATGATGGCATTTCTCCGACTCATGTTCGTGACGCCCATGGAAAGGACAATGGTTACCACCGCAACCAGCCCTTCCGGAATGGCAGCGACGGCCAGGCTGACTGCGATCATGAAGGTATCCAGCAGCACCAGTCCGTTCACTGCGTCCGCCCGAAGCAGACTGACCGCGAAAATCACCACGCAGATTGCAAGAACCAGAACCGTGAGGATTTTGGAAAGCTGGGCCAGTTTCAACTGCAACGGCGTCTTGCCTTCCTCCGCATTTGCCAGCGCATCGGCGATTTTTCCCATTTCCGTCTTCATGCCGGTGGCAGTGATCACTGCGCTTCCCCTGCCGTAAACCACGGTACTTCCCATATATACCATATTTTTTCTGTCACCCAGCGGCACATCCTTTCCATCGCCGAGGGTCAGTATTTCTTCTGTCTTGTCAACAGGGACGCTTTCACCGGTGAGGGCTGCTTCCTCTATTTTCATACTGGCGCACTGGATAATACGACCGTCCGCAGGAACTGCATCTCCGGCCTCCAGAATCACCACATCGCCGGGCACCAGATCTTCACTTTTCACTGAAATCATCTTTCCGTCCCGCAGTACTTTGCTGGTGGCTGCAGCCATCTCCTGCAATGCCTCAATGGCCTTTTCCGCTTTGCTTTCCTGATAAACGCCCAGAACCGCGTTGATGATGACTACTGCAAGAATGATGATTACATCTGCGAAACTCTCCCCTGCATAAAACGAAGTTACGCCAGAGATCACTGCTGCCGCGATCAGAATCAGGATCATCGGATCCGCCATCTGGGCAAAGAAACGATGGAGCAGGGATTCTCTCTCCGCTTCCTGCAGTTTGTTTTTCCCGCAGGTTTCCATTCTCGTCTGCGCTTCTGTTCCGCTGAGGCCTTCTTTCTGTGACTTAAGCTGCGTCATGGTTTCTTCTGTGCTTTTCAAATAGTATTGCATCTGCTTCCTCTCTTTCTCCCAATGGGGATTCCGGTAAAAGCCCATAAAAAAAGACTTCCACCATATACATAAAAATATACGGTAAAAGTCTTACTATTTAAGATATCAGCGAACCAATCTGCCTCTTTCTGCTCCCAGTAACGGCAGATCCGATTGTCCTGACGCAAAATACCACACCATAAGGTGCCAGTTACTCCCTTTTACAATTTATAATTTTACTATAAGACAGCCCTCAGTGTCAATAGACAAAGAGGGCGGAATGTCTATAAGGTTTTGCTAAGAAAGTCGGCTTCGCCGACCAGATTCCGCTTTCTACAGCCGAATCAGATCATCTCTTCCCGGTCCGTTGGAAACGAATTTAATCGGATAGCCAACCAGACGCTCAATTTCCTTCACATAGTTTTTCGCTGCTTCCGGCAGATCATCGAATTCCTTGATGCCGCGGATATCGCATTTCCAACCCGGCATGGTTTTCAGCACTGGCTTGGCCTTGTTGCAGTCGATGGTGTTCGGGAAGTCTTCCGTCACCTTTCCGTCAATCTCATAGCCCACGCAGATTGGAATTTCATCCAGATAACCCAGAGGGTCCAGTACTGTCAGGGCGATTTCCGTCGTTCCCTGCATTCTGCAGCCATATCTGGTTGCCACTGCATCGAACCAGCCCACACGTCTCGGACGGCCTGTGGTTGCACCATATTCACCGCCGTCTCCGCCTCTTCTGCGTAGTTCGTCCGCTTCTTCGCCGAAGAGTTCAGAAACAAACGGACCTGCTCCTACGGCACTGGAATAAGCTTTCACAACCGTGGTGATGTTCTTGATTTCATAAGGCGGAATTCCCGCGCCGATGGCACCGAACGCAGCCAGCGTCGAAGAACTGGTGACCATCGGATAAATGCCGTGGTCAGTATCCTTCAGGGAGCCGAGCTGACCCTCCAGAAGAATATTTTTACCTTCCTTCAGCGCCTGATGCAGGAATACGGATACATCACCCACATACGGACGAATCATTTCCCGATACTCTACACAAGTCTTGTAAAGATCCTCTGCATCCAGAAGCGGCTTATGATACAGGTGTTCCAGAATCACGTTTTTCTGGGTCACTACATTGGTTAATTTCTCTTTCAGATATGCATCATCAAACAGTTCGCAGACCTGAAATCCGATCTTGGCATATTTATCGGAATAAGTCGGTGCGATGCCGGATTTGGTAGAACCGAAGGACTTACCTCCCAGACGTTCCTCTTCATACTGGTCGAATAAAATATGATACGGCATTACCACATGGGCTCTGTCGGAAACCAGAAGCCGGGGTGCCGGTACACCCTGTTCCACCAGAGACGCGATCTCATTGATTAAAATCGGAATATTCAGTGCCACACCATTGCCGATGACACTGGTGATGTGCTGATAGAATACGCCGGAAGGCAGGGTATGCAGTGCGAACTTTCCATATTCGTTGACAATGGTATGTCCCGCATTGCTTCCGCCCTGAAAGCGTACTACAATATCCGACTCCTTTGCCAGGCTGTCCGTAATTTTCCCTTTGCCTTCATCGCCCCAGTTTGCTCCTACGATTGCTCTGACCATTTTATTTTCCTCCTAAACTGTAATCTCAGCCTCCGCACCCAAAACGTCTGCATTGGCTGCAAGTATAGGCTTTATGACCCCGTTTAGAAACTCAGTCGTCTGCTGCGGTGCTCGTCCGACAAAATTTTCTGGCTTCATAACCTTCTGTAAAGCCTCAAGTTCTATATGAAAGGCAGGGTCTGCCGCAATTCTTTCCAGAAGATCGTTTGGCTTGCCCTCCTCTTTCACCATCTTTCCGGCTGCCATGGAATGTACACGGATTCTTTCGTGCAGTTCCTGCCGGTCGCCGCCCTGTTTAACGGCTTCCATCATAATGTTTTCTGTTGCCATGAACGGCAGTTCATCCATCAACCGTCTTTCGATCATCTTCGGATAAACCACCAGACCCTCGGAAACGTTCAGATACAGCTGCAGGATGCCGTCTGTAGCCAGGAATGCTTCGCTGATACTGATCCGCTTGTTGGCAGAATCGTCCAGGGTTCTTTCGAACCACTGGGTCGATGCGGTAATGGCAGGATTCAATGCATCGCTGATCACGTAGTTGGCCAGAGACGCCATTCTCTCACTGCGCATCGGATTTCTCTTATATGCCATGGCTGAAGAACCGATCTGGTTCTTTTCAAACGGTTCCTCCACTTCCTTCAGATGCTGCAGCAGCCGGATATCATTGGAGAATTTATGCGCACTCTGCGCAATCCCTGCCAGCACGTTTACCACACGGCTGTCCACCTTTCTGGAATAGGTCTGTCCGGATACCGGATAGCAGCCCGGAAATCCCATTTTATCCGCAATCAGCTGATCCAGCTTTCTGCACTTTTCATGGTCACCTTCAAAAAGGTCGAGGAAACTTGCCTGCGTTCCGGTGGTTCCCTTGGAACCCAGCAGCCGGAGTGAATCCAGCACATAATCCAGATCGGAAAGGTCCATCACCAGATCCTGCAGCCACAGTGTCGCCCGCTTTCCCAGCGTAGTCGGCTGTGCCGGCTGGAAATGGGTAAAGGCCAGGGTCGGCAGATCCTTATATTTTTCCGCAAACTTAGCCAGTTGAGAAATTACATTGACCAGCTTCACGCGGATCAGTTTCAATCCTTCTGCCATAATGATCATATCCGTGTTATCGCCCACATAGCAGCTTGTAGCACCCAGATGGATAATGCCTTTGGCAGACGGGCACTGTGTGCCGTAAGCATAGACGTGAGACATAACATCGTGGCGTACCAGCGCTTCCCGCTCCTTTGCCACATCGTAGTTGATGTCATCCTGGTGTGCTTTCAGTTCGGCAATCTGCTCGTTGGTAATGTCCAGACCCAGTTCCTGTTCTGCTTCCGCCAGTGCGATCCACAGACGTCTCCAGGTTCTGAATTTCTTTTCCGGTGAAAACAGATACTGCATTTCCTTACTCGGGTATCTTTCGGATAATGGACTTGTATAATTGGTTTTCATAGGCTCGTTTCTCTCTTCCCTGATTTCAAAGTTACAAAAACAACATAGATATTTTATATGCTTTTGCACTGTTTTTCAAGATGTTTCAGCCCTTTTCCCAAAAAATTTTTCATAAAAATCAAATGATTCCTTTCGTTCTGCCCGAACCAGCCCCTGCAGAAAAGGCAGATGGAAATCTGCTTCTCCCAGATCCGCCCGAATTTCCACAACGCCGTCCTTCATTTCCATCTCCCATTGGACCGGATCCAGATTTCTCTGCAAAATCTCATCTGCCGCAGCTTCTGCCTCCTGCATGCTCTTTCCTTCCCGCCACAGCTTTACGGCGGCTCCGTAAGCAGCCTCTTCACATACCCATCTCAGCCGCCGTTCTGTGTCTATAAGGTTTCTGCAGTCCTGGTCATATATCATGCCCGTAATCATGAGCAGCAGGATTCCCATGGTCAGGATCAGATTCTTCATTCTGCATTTTCCTCTTCAGACACCGACGGTTTTTCCGAGATGTAAAACCGGCTTACTACCCATCCTTCGTCCTCCATCCAGACACGGTTTTCCTCCGGTAAAATGCCCAGCATGGCAGCGGCAGCCACCAGATCCTTCAGCGGATATCCGACCCGGTAATGAAGCAGCGTGCCTTCCGGCTTCGGCTGCCTGCTGTCTTCTGCTTCAACCAGAATCTCCTCCGGACTGCAGCCGCAGATCCCTGCAAGGCTTTCCGACAGCAGACTTCGGTTCTCATCGCTGATGTATCCCTGCAGTCCGGCAGCATCCCGGAAGTTTTCGATGGCCATATCTGCCCGGAACATCCGGGTATGCAGGTTCTGATTGCCGGCAAACTGAAGGACGAAAAGCAGAAGCAGCATCAGAGAAGCCACCGCTGTAATCAGATCTTTCACAGGGTACCCACCTCCTGACCGGCATACTGACTGATCTGATGACGCATTACCATGGCCACTGTACTTTTCAGTGAATCCGGTCCGTCACCGACCATCATCTGAAAGATGACAGCGCCAAGCAGCATCAGCCCCAGTACGATAATCAGATTCTTCATTCTACTCGCCTCCCTGTGCCGCTCCGCCAAAGGTCAGATTTTCTGAAATGGCTGCCGTTCCCCGGCTCATGATATCAGAAGCAGCCGTTTTCAGGGAGTTTCCGTCTCCCAGCACCAGCGTATTTACGATGATTGCACCCAGTATAATCGTTCCGATAATAATGATCAGGTTTTTCATTTTCTCATCGCTCCTCTCAAAACACAAATTCAAGTATTGTCATGGTATGCATGAATACCACCACAACAGCGAAGTCTATGACCAGCAGAAATACCGCTGCAGTGGCCATGACCGTGGTGATCAGACTGTTTCTCTGTACCCTTCGGATATCTTCTGTCATTTTCTGCTGCCGTATCATCTCCTGAAACACCTCCATCTGATCCACCAGTTCGTCGGGTCGGATTGTACCCACCTTTTCCAGAACCAGGCTGAAATTTCTTCCCGCCCTGGTGGGGCAGCGCTCTGCCACCAGCCGAAAGGCATCCCGATCCTTTCCGGCCCGGTATAAAGACAGCATTTCCGCATAAACAGGGCGGAGCTTTTCGGAATGTTCCATCAGCTTTTCATAGAGATAGTCCGCGGAAAACGCTGCCTCCTTTCTTGTCAGGGCCAGATTTTTCAGAAGCAGACCGCTGTTGTAGATTTCCGGCTCCAGTTTTTTCCCCTGCGTCTGCCGGTGTCGTTTTTCCAGCGCCGCAGCAGCTGACGGCCAGAGAGAGAGATTTTCTTTCATTCTTCTGCCCAGCATTCTGATCCATCCCGCCAGAGTGCTCCGATCAGCCGGCTCACTTGTCCTGCCCATAAAAAAGCTCAGTCCTCCCGTACCGTACAGCAGCAGACAGAATGCAGGAAACACAGCTTCCCTCATGGTTTTCCTCCTTTCCCCGTGTCAACGTTTAAAGATCAAACTTTCTTCTGGAAAGCAGCAGATGGACAAAGATGGCCGCAAGATACGTCACGAAGGTCAGCAGGAACCATGTGATTCCCGGTCCGGTTCTGAACTGGTACCTGAGAAATTCTTCCATGGAAAGCCCAAAGAAGCGGACTCCTCCAACTGTCATCAGCAGACTGCCTGCAGGAACCAGATATTTCAGGATCAGACGGGCTTCATTATTCTCCCTGCGGTTTAATTCCTCCAGTTTTCTGGCTTCACGCATGGATGCAGCCAGGTCGCTGAGCGAATCTGTAACCCGAAGCCCTGATGAACATGCAAGGTACATATCTTCTGTCAGAATCGACGCCCAGGACGTTCCTATGGAAAAGCGGAAGTCCTCCATCAGTCCCTTCATTTCCGCTGCTGTAGATGCCTTCTGCAGACCTCTTGAAAGGTTCAGAAGGAGCTGCCTGCTGTGAGGCGCATCTTCCATATGTAATGCCGCCGTCTCGATGGCTTCCTGCATGTTGCAGTAATGGATCTTATAATGATTCAGAATCTCCGTGACCAGAACCTCTCCTTCCATAGAACTGGCCACCCTGCGCTCCTGCACCATACACCGCAGCAGCAGATACGGAAGAGAACCGCTGCAGATAGCTGCTGTCATGGCCAGCAGGAAGGAAACCCAGCGTGCAGCAAGAAGCAGCAGCAGAACCGCCATACCGCCTGACAGCAGGAAAAATGCCCGAACGCTGCGTCTGGTCCCCAGGGAAAGGGTCATCTGCAGCATTCTTCGCACATGCTCCGGCAAACGATTTCCATACTGTTCTCTTCGAATAGACAGCCAGTCATCTTCGTTGTGAAAACTGCGCCCCCACAGCGTGATCCTGTGCATGACCATCCGGTACAGATCCTCCAGTTCCGGCAAAACCGCTGTCACCAGTCCTGCTGTCAGCAGAATCAGCAGAATTCCCTCTGTCATTCCTTTTTTCATTCCGGTATCTCCCTTCGTTCTGTCGGCCGGTAATACCGCGGATAAATGGTTGTCTTTTCCATCAACGGATTGCGCTGCTCCAGTTTTTTCAGGATGTTCTCCATGTTCTCCCACTCCTTTTCCTCCCACCGGTCCATTCCTCCGTCATAAAGGGAATGCCATGGCAGGCCGGCTTTCCAGTGCCACCTGTCTTCAGCGGGTATGTAACGGCAGAGCACATGGACAGACACCTGGTCCGCTTCCTCATCGTACCGATATGCACTGATTTCTGCCAGCCGTTTCTGTGACCGGTCTCCGGGGAGTTGTCGAAAAAGAAACACCAGATGAAAATTCTGAAATACCCGTGCCACCAGATTCTGGAGATTTCCGCCGTATGTTTCACATATGGCAGATGCCATCTTATACGGAATCTGCACCGCTCCGCTGCTGTGAATGGTAGCCTTGCACCGCATGGTGCCGGTGGATGTGATTTCCAGAGCCAGACGGTAAGCGGCTGCATCCCGCATTTCCTCCAGCAGAATGTAGTCATTATCACCCCGCAGCAGAGATTTAAAAATAACCTCCAGTTCTTTTCCGTCAGCCACCAGCTGCATGACGGGAGCCTGCGGCATCAGGTCATGCCAGGGAGTTTCCGGATCAGTGGAAACAGCAAGTCCCTCCAGCGTCGGGTCCTCCTGCTTCTGCCAGACCTGCAGGAAAGTGGTTTTCCCGGAGCGGACGGGTCCGGTGATGAGGATATTGAAACCGACACGGATCATAGATCGAAACAGGGGGATGGCTTCTGCAGGAATCGTTCCCAGAGCTGCCAGTTCCTCAAAGGACAGTTCTTCCATGATATACTTTCGGAATACCATGACATCCTGCCCATTTTTCGTGCGTTCTCCGGAATAAATTGTGATTCGTATCCCATTATGCAGATATACCTCGTGAAAGCCTTCCTCCAGCCGTTCCCGGGGTGTGGCCAGCAGCAATGCACGCTTTAGCTGCTCCCTACGCTCTGCAGGAATGCGCTGAGGCTGCAGCTGAGAAACTCCGTCAATCAGGCAGTAGAGCCTGTCGCCGATCAGCTTCGCAGAGGATGACTTCCGATACTCCTCTGTTCGGTCATATGCCCAGGGTGCCAGCCCGGCCAGACCGTATACTTCATGAAAAATCCCCTCTTCCAGACTGCCATACCACGGCGGGACCTCTGTGTGCCAGCCTCTTTCCCGTATCATATCTCCAATCCGGGACTGGAAAAACATCCGCTCCTTCTCATATCCCATAATCGCTCGTTTTTCTTTCTCCAGTTTCCTGGCCTTGGCCAGCTCATCTGTATCCCTCCAGTCTTCTTCAAACAGGTTATCTGCCATGCGGCAAAGCTGATAAAACCCTTCGTATCGTTCTTCCTGTCCGCCTGTCATCAAATTCTTCATCCTCCTCGATCCAATCAGTGATCTTTTCCATATCTCTTCTGAATTTCCGGTGGTTCAGAAGAGGAAGCCGGTCCATTTCCGCCTGCCAGCCAAAAGGTACATAAGCAATGGTTTTCACTGCATCCGGTCTGCAGCCAATTCTTCCTGCCATTTCTTTTTCTGTGTAAAATGCCCCGGAAGCATTGAATTTATTCACCACATACAGCTGCTCCGGCGGAAGTGCCCGTTCCAGAGCACTGATTTTTGCCTCAAACCGCAGAAGGCATTTCTCCTGCTGGGTAAGCACCAGAACCGCCTTCTGTCCGCATTGCAGCGCAGCCATCGTCAGACCGCACGCCGGTTCGCACCCTCCGTCTACCAGGATCCAGTCATAGTCTTCCCATATCAGGCCGCAGATCGATTTCATTTCCTCATGCCCAAAGCCGTCTCTGCTTCCTCTCCGCATACCCGGCAAAATATCCACACCCCGTACTGTCATCACTGTCTGACGTATTTCCGCTGCCGACAGTGTTCCTGCTTTTAATGCCAGGTTAAGATCGTCCAGAGATGCTTCCGCAGATTGGGGCAGCCATGGATCCAGGGGATGGGAGGATGCTCCGATCAGCAGGATCCGTTTCCCGGCACCTGCCAGAAGTTCTGCAGCGGAGACTGCAATCATGGTAGTCCCCGTCTGACTGTCACCGCCATAAAATACCACACATTTCTTCATTTCACGTCTTCCATTCTTTCCTGTCTTTTACCTTCTGTCTCCGACAGTCGTGTCAGCTGTACAGAAGGACAAATTTCTTTCCTTCCTCTCCCAGCTTTCCCAGCTTCAGAGCTTTTTCTTCGTCGACGATGACTTCCACAAGACTGACCGGTGCAGATGCCTTCAGACGATCATCATCTGCAGATACCACCTCCTGATTGCTGCTGTCCCTGGCATAAGCCACCACAGCAGAAAGCACGATTTCTTCTTCGCAGTAGAAACGAACCGTATCTCCCCGCCGCAGGGTCTGAGGATAAGACAGAAGCCACTGATTGGGAATGGAAAGCACATACTGTCCGCTGGTTCCTCCCACCGACAACCTCGGATCCTGAAAGAATTCTGAAAACAGCGGTGTCCCCGCCGGAACATACTGCACCGTTTCCAGATTCATCAGACTCGATGCATCTTCTGCCCGCAGTGCTCCGTCCGGTGGTTCTTCCATAAAAACAACCTCCAGCATACTTTCCTCTACTGCAGTGTTTCTCGCGGTATCCTGGCGGAAAACCAGAACTTTCTCATAAGAAAGATGTTCCCTTCCCCAGAATTCCCAGAATCCAAGACATCCCAGAGATGCCACAATCAGAATCAGCCCGGCGATTCGTTTTTTCATTCCCGCTTACCTCCTGTTTTCTTATCCATTTCTGAACACTAACAGATTATCACATTTAAACGTTACTTTCAGCACAGTTTAGAAAAAATTTACATGTATTTTATTGCATATTTCGACATAAACTGACATACTTTGCCCACATCCGACAGTATTCGACGGCAAACGACAAAACGTCCATTTATTTACAGCTTCCCTGTTTCTGTCATGAAACCCGGCGAATACAACAAAAAAGAAAGAGCCCCATGGGGTGCTTCCGCACCCCATGGGGCTCCTCCCAACTGTTCCTTCAATACAAGTGCAGCTCCATGGCCACCTGATACAGGTAGACCTGCTGCCACCGCTTCCATGTGTTGGCATGAAAGCGGTCGCTGTAGGGAATGCCATATGCCAGCTTTCCCAGAATCCCATCCCGGTACACTGCCGGGACAGCCTGAAGGCTTCCCTCAATCATCTGAATCCGAAACGCCAGATTCGCCATCCGGCTGGCCAGCTGTGCCGTCTGGTCACTGACCGTACCGCCGCTTTTCCTCGGTATATCCACATATGCCGACGGAAGGCAGTCTGCCATCTCCTCCAGTTCCATGAGTTTTTCCTTCATCCGCGGAAGATCCTTCACCGCCCATAATGCCTGACGATAAACGGTTTCCGGCAGTTTGCAGGACTTGAGAGACTTTAGCTGATAGTCCTTCATTCTGATACCTCCTGATGAGATCAGAAGCCCGTCCTGCGATGTATATCCACTTATTTCATTTTCACATTTCTGTTTCTGCCATCAGGACAGATTTCCCTGTCATCAGGGCAATGCTTTCTGCCTGCTGTCCTCCAGCGCCGAAATACAGATGCCCGTAACGGTCATCAGAAGTCCCGCCACAGTATGCCATCCCCAGGGTTCACCGCCCAGAAGGATTCCCGCCACCACACCGATAACAGTGATCAGATTGGTCTGCACAGTGGCCACAATCTCCGTCTTCATACGGGATAAGACGAAGTTGAAAATCATGTATGCCACACAGGAGCAGCCGATACCAAGATACAGCAGCGCCCCCATGACCCGGAAGTCACTGAAAAACACTGTGTAAGCCTGCAGACCGTTGCCCTCTGCCAGCGACAGTACATTGAAAAACAGGCTTCCCGCAATGGTCAGCACAAAAGTGATCTCCATGGGAGTAAATTTTGCGCCGAGACGAGCCGAATACACCGTATAGCCCGAGCCTGCCGTAACAGCTCCGATAAGGATCAGATACCCCAGCAGCTTGCTGCCCGCCGAAAAATCCGGCGAAAAGAGTACACAGACCAGCACCCCGGCGAAAGACAGAACGATGGCAAACAGCACCTTCCTGTTGACATTTCTTTTGAAAAACAGGCGGTTCATGAGCACAACCACCAGCGGTACCAGAGCGATGAAAATCGAGGTCTCCGAAGCGGTGGTCAGTTTCACACCCCAGGTTTCCAGGATGGAATACAGACATGGCTGCAGAGCCGCCGCAGCCAGAAGCTTTCCCACCGGCTTGCCCCGGTAATCCACTTTAATGACCCGAAGGGCCACAAGCAGGGCAAACATAAGGAACGCCAGCATCCACCGGACTGCCAGGATTTCCATGGGAGCCAGGACATCCAGCAGCACCTTCGTCCCGAGGAAGGAGAGACCCCACAGCATGCAGAGAACCAGAATCAGAAGCCAGGTCAAATGCGTCTGCCTCCCTCTTCTTCACTTTTTTTCAGAAGCGCATGAATCCTCTCATTGAGCATTTCCAGCGCGACCCGGTTGTAGCCGCCCTCCGGAATGATGACATCCGCGTATTTTTTGCTCGGCTCCACGAACTGCTCATGCATGGGTTTTACAGTGGTCAGATACTGGCTCACCACCGAGTCCAGAGTCCGGCCTCTTTCCCGCACGTCGCGGAGGATACGGCGGATGATCCGCACATCCGCATCCGTGTCGATGAAAACCTTGATATCACACAGATCCCTCAGCTGTTTATTCTCGAAAATCAGGATTCCTTCCACCACCACCACCTTGGCAGGATTGACACGCACCGTCTCATCGATCCGGTTGTGAATGGTGAAGTCATAGACCGGCCGGTCAGCCGTCTGCCAGTTTTTCAGCTGATGAATATGCCGGATCATCAGATCCGTATCGAAGGCGTCCGGATGGTCATAGTTCAGTTTTTTTCGTTCTTCGAAAGGTATCTCGTTATGTGACTTATAATAAAAATCATGGCTGAGGATGGCGATATCGTCATGAAATTCCTCTTTAATCTTATGGATCATGGTACTCTTGCCGGAGCCTGTCCCGCCGGCAATTCCGATTACGATGACATTCTGCATGGATTCCCCCGTCTGTTCTTATCTGTTTTTTCTGTTCTTTTCTCTTCTTGGCTGTTACTTCTGCTCGCTGAGCGGCGTAGTATCTCTGTCTTCTGCTGTGATGGAAGATCCCAGATTGAGGGATGCCTTTTCCAGCTCCAACATGATATTGTTGATATTCTGCAGCTTCTCCGGGGAGATTCTGCTGTTCACCGCACCCTTCGTATGTTCCAGCAGGTTCTGCAGGTTCTTTTCCACATCGGCGATCTTCTCTTTCAGGCTCGCCACATCATCCTCATCGATGGCATCCCGGATGATCTCTTCCTTGCTCAGGAGTGCGCCTGTTTCCAGTTCGAATTCGGAATTTCCTTCGATAACAACAGGCTCGTAGCCATAGACTTCCCGGATTTTCTCTGCAAAGTCATGCTTGGAGTCTGCTTCGCCGTGAACGAGGAAGATCTGTTTCGGTTTCACTTGGAAACCGCCTAGCCAGTCCAGCAGTCCTTTCTGGTCTGCATGACCGGAGAAGCCTTCCAGATTATAGATCTCTGCATTGACGCTGATGGTCTCGCCGAAGAGCTTTACTTCCTTCGCGCCTTCCACCAGGGACCGTCCCAGGGTTCCTTCTGCCTGATAGCCCACGAAAATCACGCTGTTTCTCGCATCCCACAGATTGTGCTTTAGGTGATGACGGATTCGTCCCGCTTCGCACATACCGCTGGCGGAAATGATGATTTTCGGCGTTCTGTCCGTATTCAGCATCTGGGAATCCGCTGTATTTCTGGTGAATTTCAGATTCTTGAAATCCAGTGGATTGTCTCCGCTGAGGATATAGTTTCTGGTCTCTTCATCGAAGACCTGCGCATTCTTTTTAAACACCTCGGTAGCCGTAGTTGCCATCGGGCTGTCAATATAGACATTGACATTTTCCAGATCTTCCTGATATTCCTTATGCTGCTCATAGAACATGTTGAACTGATAAATCAGTTCCTGGGTTCTGCCCACAGCAAAGGACGGGATGATCACGTTGCCTCCCCGTTTCACCGTCTTCAGGGTAATCTGGATCAACTGGTCGATGCTGGTTGCATTCTGCGGATGCAGACGATTGCCGTATGTAGTTTCCATGATGACATAATCGGCCTTTTTGATCTTCACAGGGTTTCGCAGAATCGGTCTGTCCATGACGCCCAGATCCCCGGAGAAAACGATTTTGGAAGTTGTTTCTCCTTCATCTACCCAGAGTTCTGTAATGGCGGATCCCAGAATATGTCCGGCATCGTTGAACACGATACGCATGCTTTCATTCAGCTCGATCAGCTGATCGTAGAGGACCGGCTTCACCAGCTTCAGTGCCGCCTCTGCGTCGCGGGCTGTATACAGCGGTTCCACCGGCGGCTTACCGGTTCTGGCATTTTTTCTGGACTGCCATTCCGCATCCTTTTCATGTATATACGCACTGTCCTTCAGCATGACCTCCAGCAGATCAGCCGTAGCGTCTGTGCAGTAAATGCTGCCCTTGAATCCACGCTTTACCAGCAGCGGCAGACGGCCGCAATGGTCGATATGAGCGTGGCTCAGCAGCACGCATTCGATTTCCTCTGCATCAAACGGAAAAGGCTCTTCGTTGAGCTTCTCCATCTCTTTCCCGCCCTGAAACTGTCCGCAGTCCAGAAGGATCTTATGATTCTCCGTGGAAAGCAGGTGACAGGATCCGGTTACCCCCATGGATGCACCGCAAAACTGAATCTTCATCTTCGTACCTCCTGTTGTATATATTGGATATTGCTGTTTATTGCTGCATTATTTACTTGTAGTTCCAGAGATCCCTGCATGCTGTGGAAACCGCCGTCGCACCTGCATCCAGTGCAGCGTCCACTTCCTCCCGGAACTCCAGGAGGCCTCCCACAAGAATCGGAGTATTCACCCGTTCTGCGAATTCCCGGATCTTTTTCACTACCACACCCGGCATGATTTCCACCATCTCCGGCTTGGCGATGCGGATGGATTCCACCGCTGTGTCTACAGAATGGGAATCCACGATAAAAAACCGCTGTACCGTAGCCAGTCCCAGCTCTCTGGCAAGACGGATCATGCTGGTCTTCGTTGTCAGAATACCGTCAGCACCCAGTTTTTTCAGGTATTCCAGGCCTGCCCGGTCCTTGCCGATGCCATCTGTAAAATCCATATGGATAAAGATTTTTTTCCCTGCTTCATGGCATCGCCGGATCAGATCCTCCACCGTCAGAATGCTGGAGTACTGCATAAAGATCACTTCGACCTTTGATTCCAGCGCCTCGGTAAAATCTTCTTCCGTTCTCACCGCCGCGGCAACCCGCCTTCCTTCAAAAACTGCTCTCTCACTCATTTTCCTTCTCCTCCTTATTGCAGGTCATCCCCATGGTAATCGGATCCCTCTGTAATGTGCAGATGGTATTTTCCCGCCAGATTCACCAGTTTTATGATTTCCTCTTCACTGTGAGACGGGTATATGCATTCCATCCCGGAGAGCCCCATTTTTTTCAGCTGCCGCAGCATGATGTCCAGGTTTTCCCAGAATTCCTCACTGCCCCGCAGCCCCAGTTTTCGAATCTTCATCGGGTGGGCAAGCACTGCCATGCCGCCTGCTTCCTTCAGAAGAGAAATGGCCTCTTCTGCGGAAATCTTTTTTCGGCTGATGGCTTTCAGTTCCGGAGAGTCCAGCAGTTTTCCCGGTGCAAAGGCCTCTGACGGAGATGAAATATATCCTTTGGCCGCCAGTGCCCGGGCAAAATTCGGCTTCCCGATATACGTCTGTCCGGGTCTCTGCTTCAGATCCTCCATAGTCAGTGCATATCCCATTTCCTGCAGTTTAGCCAGCATTTTTTCATTTCTTTCGTCCCGGTACTGCCGCAGTTCTTCCAGCTTCGCCCGAAGGGCAGGATTCTCCGGATCAAACTGATACCCCAGAAGGTGCAGTTCCTTTCCTTCATGCTCCACTGCCAGCTCCACGCCGGAGATCACTTTTATCTTCAGTGCTTCTCCTGCAATCAGGGCTTCCTGTACGCCGTCGATGCCGTCGTGGTCGGTAATGGAGATCATGTCGTATTCCATATCATAGTACCTGCGTACCAGATCTGTTGGCTTCATGGTGCCGTCGGAGTACCATGAATGAATGTGGTAATCTACTTTGTAGCTGTCACTCATTTTCTCTTCTCATCTTTCCAAAAGTAAGTCTTTCCGCATGTTTTTCGCAAGTTCTTCCCCTTTCAGGAATGCCGCAAGTTCCAGAGCAAACTCCATGGCAAACGCCGGTCCCTGACCGGTGATCAGGCTGCCGTCACGTACCACGGGCTTGTCCACATGGATGCCGCCAGTGAGAAATTCCTCCATGCCCGGATAAATGGTGGCCTTTCGTCCCTGAAGCACGTCATGATACCCCAGCACCAGCGGTGCGGCACAGATGGCGGCAAGCGGCTTTCCTTCTTCCGCAAACCGCACGATTTCTCTGCCGAGCCCGGCATGATCCCGCAGACCTTGGGCACCTGGCATACCTCCCGGCAGAACGATCATCTCACATGCATCATAGTCTGCATCTTCAAAGAGGCAGTCTGCCTCCACGCGAATACCATGGGTACCCGCAACCACCCGTTCCCCTGTGACGGAAACCAGTCGGCAGTCTATCTCTGCTCTCCGCAGCAGATCTGCCGCGGTCAGTGCTTCCACTTCTTCGAATCCTGTTGCCAGATGAATCAGAACCATATATTCCCCTCACTCTCTGTTCTTTTTCTTTCTCTGATATCTAATAAAATATTCTCGGCGGACGGGTCAGTCTGTACTGTACATACGTTGTGATGCCAAGGATTATCAGGGTAACGCCGGTCAGAAATACAGTGATCATATTCCAGAAACTGTCCGTCAGAATCATGCTCAGGGCCGAATCCTCATAAAAAGGACGCACGCCAATCACTGTAAAAATCCGCTCCCTCATGGCAGGTGCCGGCAGGACAACCGCCTGTGCGATCATCAGTATCACGGAAATGCCCGCCCCGATTACGAAACTGGTTCGCAGCATTTTCTTTTCTTCCTGACGCAGAAGAAAAACATACACTGCGGTCACCAGAATCAGCGAGATAATGCAGAAGAGACTGCTCATATCCAGTGCCTTCTTCATCATCTGAAGATTGTAAGCATCCCGGCTGTCAAAGATACCCAGCTCATCATAACCTGTATCTACGTATATATTAAAGGTTTCCGGATCCGGCCGAAACCGGTTCAACAGATCCGTCAGTGCATCTGCCATTTCCGAATTGGACATGGAAAGATAAAGCTTATTCAGACACTGGGAATCATTAAAGTAATACAGATATGCATCCGGCAGCCTGTAAATCAGGTTCTGACTCAACGTCATAATCAGGATCGGAATTGCAATTATCAAAATGATTCTGCTCACTGTTTTTAATCTGTTCACGTTTTCCGTCCTCTCTCAATACTTACTCATACAAAATTATTATATCACAGTTATATGCAGCTTGCTATTGTTTTTTCATACCTTTTGCTTACTCATTTCCGGTCACAGCCTGTCCGGTTCCTGCCGAAAAAAACAAATGGAGCAGAAACTGCTTCTGCTCCAAATATTTTTTCAGTGTGCTCTCACTATTTAATGATAGTGCAGACAGTATCCGGACCGCAGCCGGCTGCATTTCCTTCATCGGTATCCAGATGCACTTCTCTTTCGTGCTTTACGCCGGCTCTTACCAGTACATTGTCAAATACCAGTCCTCTTTCACCTTCGATCTTGATGCTTACCACATCGCCGTCCTTTACGCCGGCTTCTGCAGCCTGCTCATCATTCAGATGAACATGTCTTAATGCAACGATCACACCATGGTCGATCTCGATCTCACCGCAAGGTCCGATAATCTTGCAGCCCGGAGTTCCTTCCAGCTTGCCGGATTCTCTTACCGGTGCCTTGATGCCGATGGTTCTTGCATCGGTCATAGCCAGTTCAACCTGCGTTTCTTTTCTGGCAGGTCCCAGAACACGAATACCCTTCAGGGTGCTCTTCGGTCCTACGATATCAACCTTTTCTTCACAGGCGAACTGTCCCGGCTGAACCAGCGGCTTGGTCGGAGTCAGCTGGTGACCCTTGCCGAACAGCGCTTCAATGTGTTCCTCACTTAAATGTAAGTGCTTGTTGGATAATCCGATTTTTACTTCGTAAGCCATTTCTTTTTGTATCTCCTTTATGTAAATTTTTAATTTGGTAAAACAATATCAGCATCAGCCTTCCAGATAGCTGATGTACGGCAGATTTCTGTATTTCTGGTCATAGTCCAGCCCATAGCCGATGACAAAGAGATTCTCGATTTCAAACCCGATATAATCCGCCTGAATATCTGCAATCCGTCTGGACGGCTTGTCCAGCAGTGTACAGATACGGATGCTCTTCGGATTCCTGTCGGCAAGGTACGCCTTCAGGTGCTTCAGCGTGGTTCCCGTATCGACGATATCTTCGATGATGATCACATTCTTGCCGTAGATGTCCCCTTCCAGGTCCTTTTTGATTTTCACCACACCGGTGGTCGTCGTACCTGAACCGTAACTGGATGCCATGACAAAATCCACTTCTGTCTCATTGGGGATCGCCTTCATGATATCTGCCATCCAGACCACAGCACCCCGCAGGGTTCCTATCAGATAGACAGGTTCACCGGCATAATCTTCTGCAATCTGCCGACCGATTTCCGCAGCGCGCTGGCGGATCTGCTCCTCTGTAAACAGAATATTTCCTACTATATTGCTCTTCTCCATGTATTACTGCTCCTTTCCATCATCTACAGTAAATTCTACACCTTCTACCAGATCTTTTCCACTATATTTTTTGGAAAAATCATCGACTTTTTCGCCGACCCAGTATGCATCCAGTGTATCCTTCAGATGCCAGAGAATCCAGATCCACAGAACCAGGTCATCCAGAAACCCGAACGGAAACAGCACCGGCGGAATAATATCCACCGGAAGGAACAGATATATGATCCCCAGGATCACAAGAAGCTTTTTCCTTTTCGGTACGGTTTTGTCAGCCATCATGGCCTTTATGGCTTTCAGCCTGCCGAGAATCACTCTGTAACTGATGAACTGCATTTACTCCTCCAAAAGTTTCTCAATCTCTCCCAGCAAAATATCCTGTCCCGTGCGCTTCAGCGCAGATACGGGAATGACCAGGTCCTCCGGGGAAAGTTCCAAGGTATTTCGTATCACGCGGATACATTTCTGTAGTTCATTTCGGGAAACCTTATCTGCCTTGGTCGCCACCACAATACCGTCCAGCCCGTAATGCTTCAGATATTCATACATCTGCACATCCTGTGCGGATGGCGCATGGCGTACATCCACCAGCTGGATGACCTTTTTCAGACCCTCTCTGCCCCGCAGATAGGTCTCCATCATCTCACCCCAGTTTTCGGTTACGGATCTGGATACCTTTGCATAACCGTAGCCCGGCAGATCTACAATGCGGAAGGCATCGTTGACCTTATAGAAATTGATGGTTCTGGTCTTTCCCGGGCTTCCCGAGACACGGGCAAGACTCTTTCTTCCCGTAAGCAGGTTGAGCAGAGAGGACTTTCCCACATTGGATCGTCCTGCGAATGCCACCTCCGGCATGGTATCCGGAGGATACTGGGCAGGTTTCACTGCTACGGTTTCCAGCTCTGCTTTTTTAATCTTTAACATACTGTCTCCTGTCTTACTTCTGTTCTTTTACCAGGGCATACTCCAGAGCTTCGCGCGCCTGCTGCAGCAGCACGAAATGGAGCTGACGCCGTACGCTCTGCGGGATATCATCAATATCCGGCTCATTTTCCTTCGGCAGCAGAATGGTCCGGATACCGGCCCTGTGGGCTGCCAGTACCTTTTCCTTAATGCCGCCCACCGGAAGTACCTTCCCCCGGAGAGTGATTTCTCCGGTCATGGCCACATCTTTACGGACAGGTGTCCCTGTCAGCGCAGATACGACAGATGTAAACATGGTCACACCGGCAGAAGGACCATCCTTCGGCACTGCACCTTCCGGTACATGGATATGCAGGTCATACTTCTTGTAGAAGTCTTCTTCCAGTCCGTATTCCTCCGCAATGGAACGGATATATGTCACTGCCGCTCTGGCAGATTCCTGCATTACATCTCCCAGCTGCCCTGTCAGCTGCAGCTTTCCGCTTCCCGGTATGCGGGCAGTTTCCACAAACAGCGTGTCGCCGCCCACCTGGGTCCAGGCCATGCCGGTTACCACGCCGACCTCGCTCTCACCTTCTATTATATCATAATGGAACTTCTTTTTTCCAAGATATTTTTCCAGGCTTGCAGGTGTGATCTTACAGCTGGCCGTCTTTTTCGTCACCTTCTGACGTGCCGCCTTTCTGCACAGACTGCCGATCTCCCGTTCCAGGTTCCGGACGCCGGATTCTCTGGTATAGTAATTGATCAGATCCCGCAGGCCCTTTTCCGTAATGGAAAAGCTCTTTCCCTTCAGTCCGTGGGCCTTCGCCTGCTTCGGAATCAGATATTTCTGTGCGATATGCACCTTTTCCTCTTCCGTATAGCCGGATACCTGGATCACCTCCATTCTGTCCAGAAGGGGTCTTGGAATGGTTTCCGTGGTATTGGCTGTCGTGACGAACATGACCTTAGACAAGTCAAACGGAACTTCAAGGAAATGATCTGTAAACTCCTTATTCTGCTCCGGATCCAGCACCTCCAGCAGAGCAGACGCCGGATCACCCTTGAAATCCGCACCGATCTTATCGATTTCATCGAAAAGGAATACCGGATTGGATGTACCCGCATCCCGCATGGCAGCAATGATCCTGCCCGGGATAGCGCCGATATATGTTCTCCTGTGGCCGCGGATCTCTGCTTCATCCCGTACACCGCCAAGAGACATCCGAACGAATTCTCTGCCGGTTGCCCGTGCAATGGACCGGGCAATGGAGGTCTTTCCTACCCCCGGCGGTCCCACCAGACAGAGAATCGGACCCTTGATTCCTTTGGACAGATGAATCACAGCAAGGTATTCCAGCACACGTTCCTTCACCTTTTCCAGGCCATAGTGATCTTCATTCAGAATTTTCTCCGCCTTTTTCAGGTCTGTATTTGTCTTGGACTGCCGGTTCCACGGCAGATCCAGAATGGTCTCCACATAGTTGCGAATGACACTGCTTTCTGCAGAAGACGGTGCCATCTTCCGGAATTTCCGGATTTCCTTCCGCACTTTTTCATCTGTTTTTTCCGAAAGTCCCAGCTGATCAAGTGCTTCAAGCCACTTATCGGCTTCTTCACCTGCATCTTCATCCACGCCCAGTTCAGTCTGAATTGCTTTCATCTGCTCCCGGAGGAAATATTCTTTCTGGTTATTCTTGATGCTTTCCTGCACCTTCAGATTAATATCCCGTTCCAGACCCAGGATCTGGTTTTCCTCCACCAGGATCCGGTTCATCACTTCCAGACGTTCCTTCTCATCGAAAGCTTCCAGCACCAGCTGCTTCTGCGATACCTTGATGTTCAGCTGTGTGGCAAGGGTGTCTGCAAAGAGTCCGGGCTCTTCTATGGCAGCCACCACATCATACGCACTGTCCTTCAGCCCGGTATCATAATCCAGATACTCGTCAAAGTTATCCAGCGCTGCACGCATGAGAGCCTGGATCTCTGTTTCCTCAGCGGATGCCGGCAGAATCTCTGCCTCCTGCACCTCCGCCATCAGAAACGGCTCCTCACAGGATATGGATCTCAGTACCGCACGGTACTGTCCATCCACCAGCACACGGATGCTGTCTCCCTGGATTTTCAGCATCTGCTTTACTTTAACCACCGTACCTACATGGTAGAAATCATCCACTGTAGGGATCAGGATATTGTCATCCATCTGAGAAGTCACGAAGATTTCCTTCCCGTTTTTCATGGCGAAATCCAGTGCCTTGATGGATTTTTCTCTTCCTATATCAAAATGCATGATGGTCCGCGGGAAAATCGTCAGACCTCGGAGGGGAATGCAGGGAAACGTGGACGTTTCTTCCTCAGCTTCCGCTTCCACAGGTTCCACTGTCTCTGCAGCTTCCGCTGTTCCTGCCGGTTCCGCTTTTTCATGCAGCTCATCTTTCATTTCGTCAAATTCGCTCACTTTTCTCCTCCTTCCCGCCTGCTCCTGCCCTGCCCGTTGGAATTCCGGCTGAACAGATTCGGCTGTGAAATCAGAACAAGGGGCTTACAGCCCCCCTGTTCAGGAAGCCGTAGCTTCCAGTTCTTTTATTCTTCCGTCGGTCAGCACCAGCTTCGGCTGTCTGCCGTCCTCAATGGTTTCTTTCGTGATAATGCACTTCTCCACATCATCTCTGGATGGGATCTCATACATGATCTCTGTCATAGCCTTTTCGAAAATGCTGCGCAGACCTCTGGCACCTGTCTTTCTCTCCAGTGCCTTACGGGCGACTGCACGTACCGCCTCATCTTCGATTTCCAGTTCTACATCATCGATTGCAAACAGCTTTCTGTACTGCTTCAGCAACGCATTCTTCGGTTCCCGGATTATGCGGATCAGCGCATCCTCGGACAGTTCCTCCAGCGTCACGATCACAGGCAGACGGCCGATGAATTCCGGAATAAGACCAAACTTCAGCAGGTCTTCCGGCTGGATCAGCTTGAGGATTTCCTTTTCATCCACTTTGGCGTTCTTCTGTTCGGAGTTAAAACCGATAACCTTCTCACCCATTCTTCTCTGAATGATCTTGTCCAGACCGTCAAACGCACCGCCGCAGATAAACAATACATTGGTCGTATCAAACTGGATGAATTCCTGATGCGGGTGCTTCCGTCCGCCCTGCGGCGGCACGTTGGCAACCGTACCCTCCAGAATCTTCAGCAGAGCCTGCTGCACGCCCTCACCGCTGACATCCCTCGTGATGGAAGGATTGTCAGACTTCCGGGAGATCTTATCGATTTCATCCACATAGATGATTCCCTTCTGGGCTTTTTCCACATCAAAATCCGCAGCCTGCAGCAGCTTCAGCAGAATATTTTCCACATCTTCTCCCACATATCCTGCTTCGGTCAGAGCCGTGGCATCGGCAATGGCAAACGGCACATCAAGGATTTTTGCCAGCGTCTGGGCAAGCAGCGTCTTCCCGGAGCCGGTCGGCCCGATCATAACGATATTGCTCTTCTGCAGTTCAACATCATCGCCTTCTTTTTCTTTTTTCGGATTGTTGATTCTTTTATAGTGATTGTATACAGCAACAGCCAGCGCTCTTTTGGCATTATCCTGACCGATGACATAATCGGACAGGGTCTGCGTAATTTCCTTTGGCTTCGGAAGACGGTACTTTTCTTCTTTCGGCGCTGCGTTACCTTCATTTATGTCATCATTTATGATGTCCATGCACAGGTGTACACATTCATCGCAGATATAAACGCCGGAACCGGCCACCAGTCTCCGTACCTGACTCTGCGGCTTACCGCAGAAGGAGCACTTCAGCTGTTTATTTTCATCGTATTTACTCATTCAAATTCCCCCTAGCTATCTGGATGTGATCACTCTGTCGATCAGACCATATCGGCAGGCTTCTTCTGCACCCATAAAATTGTCACGGTCAGTATCCTTTTCAATGGTGGCAAGATCCTGACCTGTATTGGCCGACAGGATTCTGTTCAGCTTTTCCCTTGTCTTGAGGATCCATTCTGCGTGGATCTTAATATCCTCTGCCTGTCCGTTTACCCCGCCCAGCGGCTGATGAATCATGATTTCCGCATTTGGCAGTGCAAATCTTTTTCCTTTGGCTCCGGAGGACAGCAGGAATGCCCCCATGCTGGCAGCCATGCCGATGCAGATCGTGGAAACATCCGGTTTGATATACTGCATCGTATCGTAGATTGCCATACCGGCAGTCACAGAACCGCCCGGGCTGTTAATATAAATGCAGATATCCTTTTCACTGTCTTCCGCTTCCAGAAACAGCAGCTGCGCTACCACCAGACTGGCCACATGCTCATCGATCTGTTCTCCCAGAAAGATGATTCTGTCCTTTAAAAGTCTGGAATAAATGTCATAAGACCGCTCCCCTCTGCTGGTCTGTTCAATTACATAAGGTACTAATGCCATACTGATACCCCTCACTTTCTTTCGGTAATCTTTTACAGAAGCCGGGAAGACTAAATAATCCGCCCGGCTCCACTTGTTTTATGTTTACTGCCGCCGCTGAAGCAGCGGTTTCCTGCATTGATTTTCTTATTTGATCACTGCATTTTCGAAGATGAATTCAATCGCCTTCTTCGTCTTCAGATCCTTTTCCAGATACTTCATGTTTTCTTCGCCGATGAGTTCTTTCACCTTATCTGCTGTCATCTGATACTGGATCGCCATAACCTTCAGTTCTTCTTCCAGTTCTTCCGGTGTCACTTCAAACTTTTCAGCTTCCACGATACCGTTCATGATCAGTCTGGTCTTTACTGCCTTTTCTGCATCTGCTCTGATTTCATCGCGGAATGCAGCAGCATCCTTCTGCGTGAATGCCAGATACTGCTCCAGGCTCAGACCCTGATACCGCATCTGCTGATCCAGCTCCTGCATCATTCTGTCGATTTCATCTTCCACCATGATGCGCGGAATATCCACTTCGTTGGACTCCACAACCTTGCCTACTGCAGCGTCCTTCATCTGGCTCTCTGCACCGGCTTTGGCATATGATTCTAGTCTTTCCCTGGTGGAAGCTTTTAATTCCTCTAATGTATCAAATTCGCTGACATCCTTGGCAAATTCATCGTCCAGTTCAGGAAGCTGCTCTTCCTTCACTTCGTGAACGGTGCAGTGGAATACTGCTTCCTTTCCAGCCAGATCTTCTGCATGGTATTCTTCCGGGAAAGTCACAACTACATCCTTCTGTTCGCCGGCAGATACGCCCACCAGCTGTTCTTCAAATCCCGGAATAAACATACCGGAACCCAGAACCAGCTCCTGACCTTCTGCAGTGCCGCCTTCAAACTGATCTTCACCTACGAAGCCTGCATAGTCCAGCAGAACGGTATCACCGTCCTGTGCCGGTCTTTCCACGCTGACGATGCGGGCATTTCTCTTCTGCAGACTCTTGATGTCATTTTCCACATCCTCGTCTTTCACTTCGTTTTCAATCTTTTCGATCTCAACGCCCTTGTAGTTCTTTACTTCTACAATCGGAGAGCAGGCCACGGTGATGGTAGCAGTGAAGCCTTCCCCCTTCTTCAGCTGGGTGAATTCTGCTGCCGGGCTGTCGATGATGTCCAGTTCCAGTTCTCTGATGGCCTTTACATAATTTTCTCTGAACAGTTCATCGATGGCATCTTCGAAGAATACGCCTTCTCCGAAATGCTTTTCGATGATGCTTCTCGGAGCCTTGCCTTTTCTGAAGCCCGGAATCTCGATATTGCCTTTGGCAGCCTGATATGCCTTGATCTGTGCATTATCGAATTCCTCTGCAGTGAACTCCATGGTAAACTTTACATCGTTCTTCTCTCTGGAAATAAAAGTTGCTTTCATTAAATATATCCTCCTGATTCGTGAAACCTTATTATACTAAGACAATTACATGATATTATAACTCGTTTTTCTGGTAAAGTAAAGGAAAATGCTCCGATTTCACCACATTTTCACTTTATTATTCACCCGGTCAGAAAAAAAACCGCCTTTGCTGGTAAAAAATCAGTCTCAAAAGCAGTTTTTTTCTTTTTTATCAGAGAATTCCCAGCAATTCCAGCCCACGCTGGTACTTGCTTCTGTTTCCCGGCTTCAGATTATACTTGGAAGCCAGCTCACTGCCCAGGGCAATCATGTCTTCCTGGTCACCGGAATACAGTTCAATCTCCAGTTCGGAGATCGGTGCATTTCCGCAGGTGGTCCGTATTTCTCCTTCATCATATGACAGCATGCTGATGGATTTGCCGGTATCAATATGCATCTGTTTCCGGACAAACTCCATTTCCATCACCGGCAGAAGCGGTTTCCCCTCCAGCAGAGGTCCCACTTCTTCGTAGACCGTACTGCCCCGGAATATATCCAGTGACGGAGCCGACAGAAAGGCTTCATCCACTGTAACATTCAGTTCCCCTCTGGTATGCAGGCCGTTTTCCACGCCGCCTCCCCATTTCAGGGTCGCTACCAGACGCTCGTCTTCGAACCGCACTCGAAACGCGATTTCCTGTTTCAGCAGCTGTCTGTCTTCCGTGTCCAGATACACCGCCTTCATGGGAATCGTTTCCAGACCGTTTTCGTCCGTCAGGGCCAGCAGATGCCGGTCATCGAAAATACGCTCTCTGGCGAAAGAATCCTCCACCAGATATTTCAGTTCAATTTCCATACTACTTTCTCCATTGTGAATTCAATACCCAAATATCATGTGTATCTGTTGTATCATATTTATTTCATCAAGTCAATTCCTTCATGAGTTTTTTTCCTGCCTCCAGCGCACCAATGGCGAAAATTTTCTTCGACATGGCCGTATGGCGTATCTCCAGAATCTCATCCTCCAGTGCGAAATACACTGTATGCTGGCCGCAGACACTGCCCATACGAAGGCTCTGCACCTGGCTCTCATCAAAAGGATCCAGTCCAAGCACACGACACAGACTCACCGCCGTACCGCTGGGCCGGTCCTGTTTTTTCGTATGATGTGCTTCTGTCATCCTGATGTCACACTGATCACCCAGTTCCTTTTTCGCCTCACGGCACAGACGGTTCATGACCTCCATACCTCTGGAGAAATTGCTGCTCCGCACCAGGGGACAGATTTTTTCCAGCAGCTGGATCAGCTTTTCCTCCTCCGGTCCGTATCCGGTGGATGCCAGAACTACCGGTATATTACCCCCTTTTTTCCGGCAGTAATCATAAATCCTTCCGATCGCTTTCGGATGACTGAAATCCACCAGGAGATCCGGCCGTTTTTCCGGCCAGGGCTGATCCGATAAAGGTTCCAGCATCACGATCTCATCAAACGTTCCGTCTTCTTTCGCATAATCCCGCAGAACCGCTCCCATGGTTCCGCTTCCGATAATCCCCAGAAACATATTCCATACCTCCTTCGCCTATTGTATGAAGAAGGTCCCGTCCAGATTCCCTCGAAAACCAGCCTATTTCTTTTTTGCCAGTTCCATGATTTCGCCGAATTTGCTCATCACGTGATCGTAGCCCTTATCCTTCACATGGGGAACCATGCAGGAAGAGCAGTCCTTCACCCCGTTCTCCAGATATCTGAAATTGCCGCCGCACTGATCCCCCAGCGCATACAGCGGACAGTAGCAGAACAGGCAGTTGAATTCTTCCGGTTTGTTTGTATCGTGGCATGGGAAGAACTCACATGCTTTATGCTGTGTGAATTTATAATTTTCCGTTTTTATTTCTTTCATTTTACATCCCCCAAAACATACATTCGATTGTTCCTATGCGAACTCATTATACATGATATAAGTACAGATAGCAATCAGCAATTTGCCATATGCAGAAGCTTATCCTGCTGCAGAAGCCACCGCACGCTGTCTTCACAGCTTCTGCTTTCAATGGTCATGGTGACATCCGGGCTGCAGTATGTACCGATGGCACGGAGCACTTCTTCCATGTTCATGTTTCCTTCCGTCAGCGGACTGTGCAGATCCTGCTTTCCATCATTGTTGTGCAGATGAAAATGTCCGATGAAAGGTCCCAGTTCTTCGATCCAACGGCAGACAGGATATTCCGGCCGCGTGACCGCATGGGCATGACCCACATCCAGGCAGGCAGAAACTCTCGGATCATCCAGCCCGCGGATCAGCTGCAGCTGCTGCTCCGGTGAATCTTCGAATACATTTTCAATATATAATCTGAAATCAGAAGGTTTATCTTTCAGGAAGTCTTTCCAGAATTTAATGGACTTTTCCAGCTGCCACTGCGGATAATAGATCAGAGGGATATAGCCGGTATGTACCACCATCCTGCAGATTCCCAGGTCCTGCAGAACGTTCCACGCCTCATCCAGCCGCCTTCTTCCCATCTCCACCGCTCTGTGATCGATGGAGGCCGGACAGATCTCCGTAAACGGTCCATGGGCAATGATCTGCTGCGCTCCTGCGCCGGAACTGCGGATTTCCTCCCGTATGGCATCCGTTGTGGTCTGCAGCCGCTCCGGATCCAGATTTTCTGAAATGCACAGATCGTTCAGTTCAATCCCCACTCCATAACTGCGGATCACCGAAACTGCGTTGTCTGAAAAGGTCGCGATAAATATGCGGTCCTTCATTTACTTTATCCTCCCGCTTCTATTTATAGATTCCGTATTTGATCTTAATTCGCTCGATTTTCCGTATCATGGGATTTCCGATGAGAAAAATGCACAGCGCCGCTGCTGCACCATGTACCAGGTCATACGGCAGCCCCGTAATGTAAAGCAGCCGCAGCGTATTCCAGCTGATTCCGCCGCCGCCCGGGATGCCGGCAGAGGTGAACATGGCACAGAGGTTCATCAGTCCTCCATACAGAATCACCGTTGTAAAGAATGTGAAGATGGTCAGTGTCAGGTTATCTACCGGCATCCGTTTTCTCTGCAGCAGCACGCCGGCAATCAGGCCGGCAGCACCGAAAGCATAAAACCGCCATCCGATGACCATACCAAGCACATTCAATATACCCTGCAGCCCATCTGCCTGTCCCAGTGCATCCATAAATCCGGAAAAAGTACCGCCGGTCAGGTCCATTGCTTCGCTTCCCGGCCACAGCAGAAACGTCACAAACGCCGCCACTTCTGCTGCGATCATACAGAGCACAGGACCCATGATCACATGAAAGCTCCGGGACTTCACCTGATCCGTCGTCTTCGTCAGATCCACCTTGTTAAATGCCAGCCCTGCCAGAAATCCCAGAAGTCCCCAGCAGAACATCTGCCATGGCGTCCACAGTCCCTGGCCCATATAGAAGTTGCAGATGAATCTCGAAAGTGCCCCTACCAGAAATCCGGCTTCCGGTCCCATGGAAATTCCTGCGATGATAACCATGGCAGTACCGATCTGCAGCGGTACTGTCACGTGAAAAAACATATGCGCTGCCACAGTAATGGCACTCATCATGGCCACCAGCACAATCTCCCGTGCTTTCGGCTTCCGTTTTTCAAACACCATGAAAAACGGAGCCATGCAGCAGATGACCACAGCAAGGCTCCCCAGCATATACAGGCTTCCGCCGTCCAGCATCGTGCTCAGACCGATGATTACCGGAATGACGAGAAAGATCAGCACCGCAGAAACTGCAGTACGCTTTTTTACTGCCTTTCTTCGGATGGGATCATATTCTGTTCTGCCCATGCAGCCACCTCCTCCCATGTGACAAGACTGCTGTTCCATTGACGTACGATCCGGTTTGCGGTCGTGGTGTAGAAACTGTTTCCCGCGAAAAATTCCCGTGCGCAGCCCTGGGAAGCCACCTCACCGTCAAAGAACATGGCGCACCGGTCTCCGTACTGCGCACAGAATTCCACATCATGAGACACCATGAACAACGTCATGCCATCTGCCTTCAGCCGGTCGAAAATTTTCGCCAGCGTGATTTTGAAGAATGGATCCAGTCCTTTTGTCGGTTCATCCAGCAGAAGCAATTTCGGCTCCAGAAGCAGAATCTTTCCCAGGGCCAGCCGCTGCTGCTCACCGCCTGAAAGATCATAGGGGTGTGTTTTTGCCAGATGGCTGATTTCCATGGTATCCAGCATCTCCCGCACACGCTTTGCTTTTTCCGCCTCCGGAATTTTTCGGTAATACAGTGCTTCTGCCAGTTCCTCCTCTGCCGTGATCTCCGTGAACAACGCCTGCGGATTCTGCGGTACCATGGCCATGATGCTGCCGGAAAGCTTCGGCAGATTATCCTTCGTCACCGTCAGTCCGTCTACCGTCACCTTTCCCCGCTGTGGCTTCAGAATCCCTGCGGCTGCCTTCAGCGTCGTGGATTTTCCTGCGCCGTTTCCTCCCATCAGGCAGAAAAGCTCTCCCTCTTTCACATCCAGGTTCAGCCCCCGCAGCACCGGCTCACTGCCGCGGTCATACTGAAACCATACGTCCTTCATAGTCAGAATGGAAGTCTCCTCTTTCTTCGGATCCTGTGCCGGAGAAAGGGATTCGCTTTCCTCCTGTATGTCAAACGGTTTCGACTCATCCGGCTCTCCCAGAACTGCTTCCAGCCAAAGTCTGCCGTCCCGGATGGTCAGCGGTGCGATCCGCTCTCCGTCCTCGCTTCTCTTCAGTCCTCTTTCCATCCTGCTGCCGCCGCAGGCTGAGTAAATTTTCATCACCGATGGGAGCCCGTAAAACATCGGATGCCTTGTTTCCGGCGTATCTCCTGCCAGAAAGTCGCCGATCTTCCACGGACTGTCGTCCGCAAGAATCCTTCCTCCATCCATGACCACCACCCGGTCCGCCATGGGGATCAGATCCTCCAGCCGGTGCTCAGAGATAATCACCGTAGTTCCCAGATCCCGGTTGATCTTATATACTGTCTTGAGAAATTCCTCTGCGGCAATGGGATCCAGCTGTGACGTCGGTTCATCCAGAATCAGAACCTTCGGCTGCATCACCATCACAGATGCCAGGTTCAGAAGCTGTTTCTGACCGCCGGAAAGTTCCGCCACGCCCTTTCTGAACCAGCTCTGCATGTCGAAAAAGCTGGCCATCTCCGCCACACGTCTGCGAATCGCACTGTTGGAAAGCCCCAGACTCTCCAGACCGAATGCCAGTTCATGCCATACCTTGTCCGTCACCAGCTGGTTGTCCGGATTTTGCTGGACGAAACCGATGTCGGTGGTACTGAGACGGTCCGGAAGTTCGCTGACCTCCGTCCCGCGATAGAGCACCTCTCCCTCTCTGTCTCCGAAGGGCGTCAGATTTTTTTTCAGCTGCCTCAGCAGCGTGCTTTTGCCGCAGCCGGATTTGCCGCAGACCACGATAAACTCAGACTGGCTCACCGTCAGGTTCACCTGCTTCAGAGCAGGATGATCTGCCAGCGGATAGGTAAAGGTCAGATTTCGGATTTGTATGCTTGCCATTTCTTTTCTCCTGATAAATCAATCACAGCGGGCAGCAGAAGCAATATGATGTAACTTGCCAGCACCGCAAACTTCAGCGGTTCCCATGAAAGTGCAATTTTAGGATAATAATAAATCGAGGTCAGCCCCGCCATGCATCCGGCCGCCGCCGGAAGCCCTGCTGCCAGCAGTGCAAGCAGCAGATTTCTGTCCCTGTGAGTAAACCGGAACAGATGAAAGCTTGTCCTCCCCGGCAGACCATATCCTCGCGCTTCCATAGAGTCTGATGTTTCAATGGATGCCTCCAGGGACCAGGAAATCAGTATGGAAACCTCCTTCACCGTCTGCCTTGCCCTGGCCAGGAGCCCTTTCTGCCCATGACGTCCCATACACTTCTGCCCCATGGAGATCTCCTGATAGCGGGTTTTGAGAAGCGGCAGAAACCGGAACACCATGGAAAGGGTCAGTCCCAGCACAGGCGCCGCCTTTCCGAACAGATAAATAAATTTATCCGACGTCATGACCACATTGAAGCAGGAAAACCAGATAATGACCGCCGAAATCATGGCAGCTGCAGCCAGCCCGTACAGGAAGGCCTCCAGGGTGATTCTGCCGCCGTTGAGGTAAAACAGCACCGTCGCTCCGTTATGGGTGAACAATGTATTTACCACAGCCATGACGATTACGATGGGCAATGTCAGCAGAAGATTGAACTTCAGCGCTTTCTTTCCGGAAAGCACCAGAGACCAGAACCACCCCGCAGCCAGCGTCGCAGCCAGAAACACCGGATCCATGCTGAACATGGTAATCCCGATGACAATGGCGAAATATATGAAGTTTACGGCGGGATGGAATGATGCAAAACTGCTGCTTTCCCCCAGTCCCTGTTTCAGAATTTCTTTCATCTATTTTACAGTCACTTTCTTCACGCTGCTGTACAGTCCGTACACCTTCCTGCCGTTTACAGTCTTATATGCACGTACTTTCACATAATATGTTTTTCCTTTCGTCATGCCGGAGATGGTTTTCGTCCGGGTTTTGGCAGTGCCGGCCGATACCGTCGTTTTCTTCACGGATTTCGTAAAGCTGCTGTTGGACGCAATCACGATCTGATAGCCGTCTGCCGTTTTCTGACTGGTCCATGATACCTTCAGATTTTTCGCCTTCGGGCTGGACACTTTCACATCGGTAATCTGACCCGGTACATTCTCAAAATACTGTGCCAGAGCGTAATAGCCCTGCTCTGTCGCCATCTGATTTACGACAGGTTCATACCCGCCGCCGGCTGAATTCACATGGCGGAAGCCGCCTTCTTTTTCATCGTAATAGGTCAGCATGGCATCGAGGACCGACTTGCCGTTTTTCTTAAATCTGCTGTCCGCATTGACGTTGATCCCCACATTGGACAGTGCACTGACCACCTGGGCACAGCTTTCCAGATTGGCGGTGCCGACGCTGGCATAGCCGCCGTCTGCCTGCTGCATCTTCGATAAGCAGCTGATAGCGCTGTCCATGGCCTTCTTTACCTTCGTCTGCTGATAATACGGCGCCAGTGATTCCAGTGCCATGGCCGTCAGATCCGGATCCGCCGTTTTGCCGCCGAGATCCCAGCCGCCGTCCGACAGCTGGTTTTCCAGGATATAGTCCACCAGCTTCTGGCGGGTCGTCACATTCTCGATTCCGCTGACCTTTGGAACCGAGTAGTCTCCGCTGTCCAGGGCCCGCAGTGCCCAGATCGGTCCGTTGATTCCCTGCCAGATAACCTTCTCAAAATCCGCAAGCTTCTCCACCATGTTATATCCGCTGATATTGGTCGGATCCAGCCCCAGTGCGGAATATGCGATGATGACCCGGGAATACTCCGTATATTTTCTGTCATGGAGAATTCCCTTCTGTCCCCGGTATCCGTCCTCCAGCGCCTGTTCCACGGTCTGCTGATAGGACTTCACATAAGTATCCGGCAGCTTGAAGCCCGCTTCTGCGAAGCCGTACATGAGCCACTCTCCGCCGATGGAGCCGAATGCCGGTGTTTTCACTTTCGCATACAGACTGCTGCCGATCTTTTCCATGATGGTCTTCGTTCCGCTGTAGGAGGCAGCCGATACGCTGCCGATACTGCCCAGACACAGTGTCAGCACCAGAGCCAGAATCAGAAGTATGGAGATTGCTTTTTTCTTCATCATATTTTCCTTCCTTTCATTTTCACTCTGCCATGGAATTGTCTCCCACATCTTTTCCCAGATCACAGGTATAGACCCATTCGATCACATCCCCGTCGCTGAGATAATAGGAAGAACAGCCGTAATTCGGGAACCATCCGTTCACCTTGTACATCCACCCGGACTGGTTTCCGCCGTCAAACTCATACAGATAATTGATACCTTCAATATAATTGGATTCATACAGCGGCGTATAGCTGAATTCCAGCTGTATGTCATTGTTCCTGCAGACGGTGTTGAGCACATCAAACACGGTGTTCTCTGTCGTCCCTGCGTAAGACACGGTTTTCAGGATCCACCCGTCCTCCGGAATGTAATCCCGGATCGCCGGATTTTCCAGCTTGCTCATGTCACCGGCCAGGGTCGCACAACTGATGCTGATGGTCACCGTCACATTCTCCGGCTCCTTCGGCCGATACGCGCTGTTGCCGCTGTTGGAAGCCGTAGGATCTTCACTGTTGTCAACCTTCAGCTCCTGTGAAGTCTTGCCGCCGGCATCCTTGCTTCCGGCAGGATCTTTTTTCGCAGATTCTGATCCGCTGCTTCCGGAAGCACTGCCCTTAGTTTCTGTTTTCTCATCCTTCTGCCCGGAAGCAGTCTCGTCTTCCGCATCGCTGCCTTCTTCGTTCTTTCCGTTTTCTTCTGTCTCTGACCTGCTGTTGTCAGCGTCTCCGTCCGCAGTCAGGCTTTCTGCCACCGGAAGGTTTCCCTGTCCGTCAGCCAGCTTTGCATCCTTTCCCTCCACGGTCAGGTGTACGATGCCGTAAACTGCCATGGCAGCTGCCAGGGCAAGTATAATGTATTTTCGCAGTTTCTTTCTTTTCAGCTGCTTTTCCAGTTCTTTTTCGTCCATGTTACCCTCCGATGCTGCTTTCCCCGTTTAAAAAAGGCTGCAGCAAAAGCTGCAGCCCGTTTTTTCAATGCTTTTCTCTGATTCAGCCGAGTCACCGCGGCCTACAGTTTTTTCATGCAGGTCTTCTGACTCAGGTATCATCATCCCGACCACCTTCCCGGAAACTGCGTTTCCAGTGGCATCCGGCCGGAACTCCTCCCATACAGCGGCGGGTACCGTGCAGGAATCTCACCTGCTTCCCTCTTAGCTCTCGATCCGGCAGATACCGGAAAGAAAGAACATGAAAAGAATTTTCAGTTCTCATACCGCTCTTATTCTATCACAAAGTCTGATATTATGTAACCCCCTGAAAGGAAAGATTTTTTCTATTCTGCCGGTTCTGCTGCCAGCTCGCTGCGCATCCGTGCCAGGCTCCGCACCAGCCGGTTCAGGTCGTTGATGCGGCGCACCACCGTATAGGCGTTTTCTTCCCGGTACATAAAGATGGTGTTCAGCGTTCGGGACAGATCTTCGCACAGCCTTTCGGTCTGCTGGAGGAACACCGCCTGATCCAGGTCGCTGCCCACTGCCGTTTCGTCTAGCTCCACCTCCGGCAGATCATAATGGTACTCGATGCCAAACAGCTGCTGTACTTTGTCCGAAAGCTGGTTCTTGAACTGGTTCAGCTGAGCCTGGAGCATGGCTCCGTTTCCGGCAAACTCCTGCCCGAAGGCTGCCGCCTCTTCCTGCACCGCCGTAAAGGTCTGGTGCATCTGATCGAACTTTTCTTCGAATTCGTCCCCGGTCATGCTGAGAGCAGTCCGGTACAGGGTGATCTGATTCAGCGCACTCTGGACGATGTCCCGCAGCTTCAGCCGCACAGACGCCTGTATGATGTCCGCCGCCTTCTGCCGGCAGTCCCGCTCCACCGCTTCTTCCAGTTCGGTGAGGCCGGTCTGTTTCTTCGCACTGACGGCAAACAGCTGTATTTCGTCCACTTCCATCAGTTTGGCGATGAGCCGGCGGCAGTAGGTCAGGTAGGCCTCCAGATCTTCTTCGTCCACGATGTCCGCCTTATTGACGGCGAAATAGAATTTCGAGGCAAACGCCCGGGTCTTCTCGAGGAAGTCAATCTCGATCTGGTTGATGGGGCTGTCCACCGACAGCAGAAAAATCACCGCATCGCTCTCCTTCACGAAGGCGTATGCTGCGTCGGAGTTTTTCTGATGGACCGAGCCCACGCCCGGCGTGTCCACCAGGGTGATCCCCGTCTTCAGGAAGTTCGCCGGCACCGAAAGCTCCACCCGGGAAACGCCGAGACGGTTGTCCTGATTTTCCTGCTCATTGATATATCCACCGATGTCATCGAAGCCGCAGGTCACCACCGCCCCATTCTCAAAATGCACTCTCGCGGTCTTTTCCTCACCGTACTTCACGGTGGTCACCACGGCAGTCACCGGCACGATGCCCACCGGCATCACCTTATCCCCCAGAATGCCGTTTACCAGGGTGCTCTTTCCCCGTTTGAACTGACCGATGACGGAGACAGTCATTTCCTGCTTTTCTATCTTTTCTGCCAGGGTACGGACCTGCATCAGCTCCCTGCCTGTGATTTCATATTTGCTGAACAGCGTTTCCAGCTGTTTCACTTTTTCCAGTATATTTTCACCCATTCTTTTTTCCTTACCTGTTTCCATGAAATATTTCTATAAAAAATACCTTCGGTCCAATGACCAAAGGTATTGTATCACAGAATCATCCTGAAAGGAAGAGGTTCCGGTCAGAATTCCTTCTTTTCCATGATCCGGCTGCTGATGGTGAAGGAAATCAGAAGCAGCAGCAGCGTCAGCGCACCGAAAAACAGCCCGTCGGCTGTGCCGCTGAACCGGCGGAAGAAGCCGTCCAGCATCTCTTCTTTTCCGGACAGCAGCACGCCGCCTCCGCCGATGAAGGCCGCCACGCCGAAGAGCACCAGGCGTCCCTTCTGCACGCCGTACTTGAAGTCCACCGGCAGCAGCAGGGCGATGAAAATAGCCGCGATGACGATACCGATCAGGGAAATCTGCAGCAGCTCCCAGAGGGTTGCTTCTCCCGAACTAATGCCAAACAGCCGGATTGCCAGCGTAGCCACCGTACCCACCACAATCCCCAGCAGCGCATAGAAAATGGCGACGATATATTTTGCGAGGACAAGCTGACGCCGGGTCACCGGCATGGTCAGGGCGAAAATTTCCCACTGACAGGATTCGTCCATAGCCAGATTGCTGATGACCATCACCGTGGCGTACACCGCGCACATGATAATCAGCGTGCCTTCCGACGAAGTAGCGAAACAGACGATAAAAATCACAAGCATCATGGCGAATGCCTTCAGCTGCCCCAGCTGATTGCAGATATCTTTTAGAATAAGCCCCTTCATTTCCGCTCTCCTTTCACATAAAACAGCATGATCTCTTCGATGGTCGGTGCATCGATGACCAGCTCCGGATATCTCCTTCCGGCCCCCTGCCGGTCGCACGTCAGCACGCTGCACTGGTAGTCTTCCATGCGCCATGCCACCATGTCTTCCGGACGGATCTTTGCAAAATCCGACCGACTGCACCGTATCACGCCGTACTGGTACAGCAGCTGGTCCTTCGGCAGGCAGAAGATCAGTTTCCCTTCGTGGAGGAATGCGATGTAGTCTGCGATCTTTTCCAGGTCGGTTGTGATATGGGAGGACAGCAGAATCGCATGGCTTTCGTCCTGCATGAAGTCCAGGAAAATGTCCAGTATGTCGTCCCGCATGACGGGATCCAGGCCCGATGTGGGTTCGTCAAGGATCAGCAGGCTGGCATGGTGAGACAGGCCCACTGCCAGATTAAACTTCATCTTCATGCCCTTGCTGAAGTCCTTCAGCGGTTTTTTCTGCGGCAGATTGAACTTCCGCATGCAGGTTTCCCACGTCTGATGGTCCCAGCTGCGGTAGATGGAACTGCAGATGGCTTCCGCATGTTTCATGTTCAGATTCGGGCTGAAATGGGGCGTGTCGAAAACCACGCTGATTTTCTCACGGATGCCGTTGGGATCCTCCGCCAGCTCTTTTCCGTAAAACTTCACGCTGCCGCTGTCTCTGTGAAGCAGCTCCATGGCGGTCTTAATGGTGGTGGTCTTGCCTGCGCCGTTTTCTCCGATCAGGCCCACCACCGATCCGGCAGGTACGGTCAGGTCCACATCCTGCAGACTGAAATCGCCGAAGTCTTTCCGCAGACCGCGAATCTCCAGCGCATTTGCTGTATTCGAAATGGTATTCATAAATCTGAATCCTCCTCATAAAACAGTTCCAGCAGTTCCTTCATCTTCGCCAGACTGATGCCGCATTTCCGTCCGATGTCAGCGGCCTTCGCCAGGTGTTCTTCGGCCATGCGCTGCTGCTCTTCCTGCCAGAAGTCGGAACCGGCAGCGGAAATGAAGCTGCCCTTTCCCACGGCTGTCTCGATGAAGCCGTCCTTCTGCAGGTCTTCATAGGCCCGCTGCACCGTGATGACGCTGATGTGAAGGGATTTCGCCAGGGCGCGCATGGAGGGGATGGAGTCCCCCGGCTTCAGAGTGCCGTCCATGACCTGTGCCTTCACCTGCGAGGTGATCTGCTCGTAGATGGGCGTGCTGGATGTATTGCTGATAATGATATCCATTAAATATACCTCCCGGGAAAAACAATAGTGTACTTATTGGATAAGTACACTATATAACATTCATATACACTTGTCAATAGAAAAACTTAATAAAATGCACACTCCCGGCATCCGTACTTTTCCCGGGTCTCTTCGGTGCAGATCATCGGATAGATCACCAGATTCGGCCGCAGACGGTCTCCCATCAGGGATTTCAGTGCCGCAATCTGGCACAGGGTTCCCACAAACTCCGTATGCTGTCCCGTCTTCGCGCTGCGCATGGTCTGCCGGTAAACCGGCGGCATATCCCGCTTGTAATATTCTTCGTTAAACTCATACCAGTCGTCAAAATCCGGCAGATCCACCGGGTTAAACAGCGGGCAGTAGAGTCTGCAGGCATTGCATTTATTGCAGCCCCGCTCATCGATAACCGGCAGCAGCCGTCCTTCTTCATTCTCCACCAGCTTCACGCACCGTGCCTTGCAG